>CAZJWI010000176.1:0-31078 GCA_964549485.1 uncultured Flavobacteriaceae bacterium | reverse complement strand
AGTGAGCGTAAAGCCAGGGTAGAAGAAGTGCTTGAAAAAATGCAAATAATGCATAGGCGTAAACATCTTCCGCAGCAATTATCTGGAGGGCAACAACAACGAGTAGCAGTGGCCAGAGCTGTAGTTAACAATCCAAAACTTATCCTAGCCGATGAACCTACAGGTAACCTTGACAGTAGCAATGGGAACGAGGTGATGGATTTGCTTACCGAACTCAATGCAACAGGTACCACTATAGTGATGGTTACCCATAGTGAACTCGACGCCAAATACAGTCATCGCATCATCCGGATGTTAGATGGACAAAAGGTGACAGAGAACGTATTGTCGGCCTATAAAAAGAAGCCAGAACAAGTAGAGATTTAAGACATTCTCGCACATCTCAATATCATCATCATCATCAAAAAACAGCAGTAGGCCGCAGATCCACTCTTCAAATACCTAACATTATGATACGGAATTATTTTAAAATAGCCTGGAGAAACCTTCGCAAGCACAAAGGGTACTCTTTTATCAATATTTTTGGCTTGGCCTTGGGTATGGCGGTAACCATAATGATTGGGCTCTGGATCGCTAGTGAATTCAATTATAACTCCTATTTTAATAATAAAGACCGAATTGGTCAGATTTATCAAACCTTCACCGTAAATGGGGTCACTGATACAGGTAACGCCATACCTCAACCATTAGAAGGCGTCTTGCGTTCTAAATATGGGGAACACTTTGAGCATATCGTAATGTCTTCCTGGAATGACAACCGTTATCTCAAATACAAGGATATCAGTATTTCCGAAAGTGGAAATTTTATGCAGGAGGACGCTGTGGCTATGCTCAATCTCGAGGTAGTGAAAGGTGCTAAAAATGGTTTAATTGCCCCTAATAGCATCATGTTATCAGAGCGTACGGCGCGCACCTTGTTTGGTGATCAAAATCCCATTGGAAAGATCGTTACTGTAATTAATGAGTTCCCAATGGAAGTTACCTCGGTATATAAAAACATACCTTCTGGTAATTCATTTGAGGATGTCAACTACATTATGCCATGGAAATTCTACAACAGTTCCTATGGATGGGTAAAGCGATCTCGCGACGATTGGGGTAATAATTCGTTTCAAATGTATGTGCAAATTGCGCAGGGTAGCAGTATAGCACAGGTAGATCAGGCCATTAAGCTGTCTAAACAAAAAGCGCATCTTCCCTCTAAAGACTTTGATATCAAAATTGTATTACATCCCATGAATGATTGGCATTTGCGCGGCTCCTATCAAAACGGGGTACAAAGCGGGGGACGTATTGAAAATGTGTGGATGTTTGGAATTATTGGACTCTTTGTTTTGATACTGGCCTGTATCAATTTTATGAATTTAAGTACAGCTCGATCCGAAAAACGTGCCTTAGAAGTAGGGATTAGAAAGTCAATTGGATCAAGCAGAGCACAATTGATCAAACAATTTTTAAGTGAATCGTTTTTAGTGGTTTGTATTGCCTTTGTAATTGCCCTAGGCTTAGTGTTACTTACTTTAAGTGGCTTTAATACCCTGGCCAATAAAAGCATCAGCTTTCCTTGGGATAATACCCAGTTTTGGGGATATGCCATTCTATTTGTAATAGTTACGGCTATAATTTCTGGAAGTTATCCAGCCCTGTACCTCTCTTCCTTTAAACCCATCAAGGTGCTCAAAGGAACCTTTAAAATGGGACGCTTTTCTGCGCTTCCGCGAAAGGTGTTAGTGGTTGTTCAATTTACGGTATCGGTGGCTCTTATTATTGGAACCATGGTCGTGATGCGTCAAATCAATTACAGTAAAGACAGACCTATTGGATATGAGCGAGAAGGTCTAATACAGATTCCCATCTTTAGCAATGATTTTTTTGATAAGTATGAGATGATGCGCAATCAATTTCTCTCAAGTGGTGCTGTGGTAGAAATGGCATCATCTGGAGCTCCTACAACCGAAGTCTGGTCTAACCGATCGGGTTATGAGTGGGAAGGCAAATCTCCGGACTTTCAAGATGATTTTGCTGTCACCGAGGTATCCTATGATTATGCCAAAACACTCGATTTAAAATTTATAGCTGGCCGTGATTTTGACAGAGCCTTTGCAACAGATTCTACAGCGGTCATTCTCAATGAAAGCGCTGTTAAATACATGGGCATCAAAGATCCAATAGGTAAATTACTCACCGATGGAGACGAAGATGTCGTTGTTCCTAAAACGATTATTGGAGTTGTCGAAGATATGGTGGTGCAATCTCCCTATGAGCCAGTAAAACAGCATATTTACGAATTTGATAACGACAATAACAGCGCCATTTACATACTGCGTCTTAACCCTAATCAAAGTGTTGCCAATAATCTGGAAACGATAGAAGAAGTCTTTAAAACCAATTTTCCCGATGTTCCCTTTACCTACGACTTTATAGACGAAGAATACGCTGCCAAGTTTGCCAGCCAGGAACGCGTCGCTAACCTGGCAAGAGTCTTTACCCTGCTAGCGATATTTATAAGTTGTTTAGGTCTTTTTGGACTGGCTTCATTCGTGGCCGAGCAGCGCACCAAAGAAATTGGCGTGCGCAAAGTATTGGGAGCTACAGTAACCAACCTTTGGATGTTATTATCAAAAGATTTTATCATTTTAGTAGGTATCGCCTTGTGTATTGCGGCACCTTTGGCCTATTACTTTATGAGCAATTGGATCCAAAAGTTCACCTACCGTACCGACATCTCTATAGCCATCTTTTTGATCGCTGGTTTTGGCGCAATTACACTTACAATAATTACGGTGAGTGCTCAAGCGATTAAAGCAGCTGTGGCCAATCCGGTCAATAGTTTACGCACCGAATAGCATAAAGCGTGAGAAAGTAAGGTAATTATTGGGAGTCACATTTGGCTTTCGCGAAAGCATAAAAAAAAAGAAAAATGATTAAAAATTATATTAAAATAGCTTGGAGGAATCTGTGGAAACACAAGTTGTTTTCCCTTATTAATATCATTAGTTTATCTATTGGTTTAAGTGCTTCTTTTGTGATTGGAATGATGGTTTATTACGAATATACCTTCGATACTTTTCATCCTGATCGCGAGCGTATCTATCGCGTGGTTACCGATATTGAAACGCCACAAGGAACCAACTATTACGGTGGAGTCACAGCGCCATTGCGCACTGCTGTCAAAGATCAAATGACAGGAGTTGAAGCCTCGGCTTATTTCTATATGTGGTATATAAGTACATCAAAGGCCGTCACCAATGAGCGTTTATTTAGAGATCCGGATAGGCTTATTTTAACCAATAGCGAGTATTTTGAGCTTTTTCAATACCAATGGCTGGCGGGTCAACCACAAAACGCGCTAGCAGCACCAAATCAGGTAGTACTTACGGCTACTAGAGCCAAGGCCTACTTCCCAACACTTTCACCTACAGAAGTGATTGGAAAAGAGATTGTATATAATGATAACATTGTTGCGGTAGTGCAAGGTATAGTGGCCGATTTTAGTGCGCGTACCGATATCATTTTTGATGAATTTCTTTCTCTAGAGACCGCTAGACAGGCCGATATAGGGAAACAGATTTTTACAGAGAGTTGGGGCAATACACATTCGTCTAGCCAGCTATTTATAAAAGTTGCTCAGGATACTCCAATAAGCACGATAACCAGTCAATTGGATCAACTAGCCCTTACCTATACCGATCAGTACCGCGTTAAATTTGATCAGGTACGCCATTTTGGACTGTTGGCCTTGAGCGATATGCATTTTGATCAGAATTACGGAATATATAATTATGATACCACTCAAGCGAGCAAAGAGGTGTTGTGGGGCTTGGGTTTTGTTGCTCTATTCTTGCTAATACTTGGAAGTATAAATTTTATCAATCTCAATACAGCACAGGCTGCTCAACGAGCCAAAGAAATAGGCGTTCGTAAAACCTTAGGAGGATCAAGAAAACAACTCATAGGTCAGTTTATGACAGAAACCTATCTGATCACATCTCTAGCGGCCTTACTCTCCTTAGGCTTGTCTATATGGCTAATCAATGTATTTGACGCTTTTATCCCCAGTGGTCTAACCCCAGCCCTCATGCTACAACCTGAGATTATTAGTTACGCCATAGTGCTCTTAATTGTTGTTGCTACTGTATCAGGACTCTATCCTAGTCTGGTTTTATCCCACTTTAAACCCGCCCGTGTTTTAAAAGGAGATACCCTGCTCTCTAATAAGAGCGGCAGTCTGAGAAAAGTGCTCACTGTGTTTCAATTTTCGATCGCACAAATTTTCATTATTGCCACATTGCTAGTAGGTAAGCAGATTCATTTCTTGCTACAAAAGGATATGGGCTTTGATGCCGATACTACAGCCTATGTGGCTACACCTTGGGACGACAATAGTCTGGCCAAGCGTCAAGTGCTGGCTCAAAAAATACACAGTATTCCAGAAATACGAAAAAGTAGTTTGGGTAGTATGCCTCCAGCTTCTTTTAGTATGACGTCGGGTCTGGCTTCAAGAATGACCAAAGGTGGCGAGGTCAAACAACAGATTCAATTCTTATTTGGTGATCGCAATTATTACGACACTTATGACTTGGAATTGCTTGCTGGACGCATACCCCTAAATGATACCATTCGCGAATATGTGATTAATCAAACGGCGCTCTCTGTGTATGGTTTTGATCGACCTGAGGATGCCGTTGGAGCCCAGCTTACCTTTACAGATGGCGATTGGAGTATCGTAGGGGTGGTCAAAGACTTTAATCAGCATTCGCTACACAGTAGTGTAAGTCCTATGGCCATCACTGGAGATTTTGAAAGTTCAGCCTTTAGTCAATTTAGAAATATTCATTTGTCATTACCGCAAGATAAGGACCAACTAAGTACCGCCATTGCTAAAATTGAGACTGCTTTTAACGAGGTGTATCCAGATGCAATTTTTGAAATGCACTTTACCGATCAGATTGTCGCTAATTTTTATCAAAATGAACAACGTATCGCCACTTTGCTCAACTGGGCTACTGGATTGGCCGTGCTTATTTCCTGTCTAGGGTTACTTGGTTTGGTAATTCATACCACAGAGCGCCGTACCAAAGAAATTGGTATTAGAAAGGTCTTAGGAGCCACTATAGGACAGCTCAATATGCTATTGTGTAAGGAGTTTCTACTCTTGGTAGCCATAGCTTTTATTATTGCTGCTCCACTAGCATTTTTAGGTCTTCAAAACTGGTTAGAAGATTTTGCTTACAAGACGGCTCTGAGCTGGTGGGTTTTCGCTTTAAGCGGAATTGTAATGGTATGCATTGCCTTTGCCATTATGAGTATTCGAACCATAGCTACGGCCATGCGCAATCCCGTTACAAGCTTGCGTACCGATTAACAAATTGTATAACACTAGGCTTAGATCCTTGCGATTATGGCTCAGTTTAATTAAAAAATATGTTTAAAAATAGTCTATTTACTGCGCTACGTGGTCTTAAAGCCAACAAGACCTTCACGATCCTAAACATGCTCAGTCTTATCATTGGTTTGCTCGTTATCTATATTGCTATTGGGTATTTACGTTTTGAAAACAGCTATGACAGTTTTCACAGCCAAAGCGATCAAATCTATCGCGTGGGACGCACCTTACGCGCTCAAGATTATGCTGTAGTGGGATTTCCGAGTTGGAATGATACCCAAGCCGAAGCCCAGATCAATCAAATCAAGGGTATAGAGGCTGTAACTGGGATTGCGGCCTCGGCTCAATTTATGATTTCTAATGATGCCGAATTTGTGCGCCTTGATCAAAAACAAATTGAAGAAACAGCCCTCTTGACAACAAATACGCCAGAGGCATTTACCGGTATGTTTGATTGGGAAGTGCTTGCTGGGAGTCTTGACAACTTTGCCCGATTAAAAAATTCTCTGCTCCTTACCCAGACTACTGCCAGCAAGTTAAATGGCCAGACTGGTTATGATCAGTTAGTCAATAAAACACTAAGCATTGGTGGTCAAACCTATACGGTGGCCGCTGTAATTGCTGATGTGCCTCAAAATTCTCATTTTGATTTTACTATGGCCATACATCAAGATAGAATTGCTTATTGGGGAAGACATCTTTACGTTAAACTCGATCAAAATGCCGATGCAGATGTAGTATCATCACGGCTTAACGAGGCCTTTTTGCAAATTGATCCCAGATTGGCAACAAACACGACATACAAGGGTCATTTTCTACAAAATATCACAGATATTCACTTAAATTCTAATATTCTTTATGAGCTCAAAACTCCAGGTAATCGCACTTATATGTATCTCATTGGGGCTTTTGGAGTGCTTATCGTATTAATCACCCTCTTTAATTACGCCAATTTTACCCTCGCTCTTAAAACCAAACAATCAAAAGTCATTGGTGTACGCAAAGTGTTGGGAGCCTCAAGTACTACTATCGCAATACAGTTTTTATTAGAAGCATTGTTTTTGGTACTGTTTTCTTTGCCATTGCTCTTTGTGAGTATCTATCTTATCGTGCCATTTTTTAATCAGTTTATGGGCGTTGATCTAGCGAGTAATCCTCTTAAAGATATGACAACACTAGGCCTATTGCTGGTTGTTTCATTTGGTATTGGGTTACTAGCCAGTGTAGCACCTGCCATGCTCTTGTCTGGCAGAGATACCTTGAGTCTGTTTAAAGAAAAATTGACCCAGCGAAGATTTGAGCATTTCTCTTTAAGACGATATCTGGTGATCAGTCAATTTGCCATTTTGATAGGCGTAAGCTCGGTATCTTATTTTATGTATAAGCAGTTAGAATTTATTAACAACAAGGATTTAGGCTTTCAAAAAGAGGGGATCTTATACACCTATACCTCGGCCAATGATATAGATGTATTTCAACAGCAACTCGAAGCCATTCCAGAAATAAAAGCCGTAGGAAATGGCTCCTCTTTTGGGATAGAAACCTTCAACAATGTGCAGTACAAACTCGAGGGTTCAGAAACCATTTTCGAAGATGCCAATCAATTTTATCTGGATTATGACGCAATTACTGCCTATGAGTTAGAGACAACCTTGGCACCTTCTATTTTCGCTTCAAGCGAAAACAGAAAGCGACGCCATCTCATCAATCGGTCTGCAGCAGAGCGTTTTGCCAATCTTAAAAAGATCACTGTAAATGAATTAATAGGCACTCAAATTATCACCGAGCCCAGCTACCAAAACGAAGATGGTAGTTATGGATTCCCATTTACCATAGATGGTATTTATGAAGATATCAATGCTTTTTCGCTAAAAGAATCTATAGCACCTTATTTTATTACGGTATCTGATGGCGTTCGCATGGGTGGAATGAGTATCGTGGCTTTTGATCCTGAGAACACGGCAACAACTGTTGCTAAAATAAAAACGACTGCGGCCAAGCTGTCTCAATCCTTTCCATTGCGCATCGATTTTTTGGACGAAAATTTTCAACAGTTGCACGCGCAAGACACCAAAACAGCGACCCTTGTTTTTATACTCAATGGGATAGCCATATTACTAGCGGCTATTGGAATCATCGGTATTACACTACTGCTCATTGTAGGCAGAACCAGAGAGATTGGTATCCGTAAAGTGCTTGGAGCTTCGGTGAGTCAGATTCTTGGATTATCTGTAAAGGAGTATGTAAAATTTGTAGGGGTAGGCTTACTCATAAGTGCTCCCTTGGCCTGGTGGGTCACTCAGACCTGGCTTGACAATTTTGCCTATAGTACCAACATTGAACCCCTGGTATTTCTAGTGGTAGCACTATTGGTTTTACTGCTGGCCGCTCTTATTGTAAGTGTTGTCTCATATAGATCGGCATCGGCCAATCCTGTAGAGAGTTTAAAGACCGATTAATCGTATAACTGCTGCTGGATCACTAGTAATTATATCCTTGGTTATAGGTATATGATTATCGAATAAAACAAATGAAAGTTAATTGTAAAGAATTTTAAAATGTTCAAAAATCATCTAAGAATAGCTTGGAGAAATGTCGCAGCAAATCCAATGTTTTCTGCTATTAATATTCTCGGTCTTTCGCTAAGTCTGACTATTGCAACCTTACTGTTTTTATATATCTATCATGAGTCTAGCTTTAATCAGATGTATACCAACAAGGCCAATATTTTTCGAGTGACTTTGGAAACTGGTGAGAGTTACAACAATACCATCTATGCCAATGCCCCAGCTAAGGTGGGCCCTACGGCAGCAGCAGAAATTCCTGAAGTGGTAGATGCGCTTCGGGTTTACAAACACGGTTTTGGAGATCCAGCCTATATCGGTACGGAGAACAAGACATTTATTGAATCTGCCTTATATTATGCAGATCCTAGTCTTTTGACAGTCTTTGACATCGATCTCTTACAAGGTGATAGGGAAGCAGTATTAAAAAATCCAAATACCGCCATTATATCAGAACAAACGGCCCAGCGTTATTTTGGTACTAGCGATGTCTTGAAACGTTCGTTTATCATTGATGACAATAAAACCATAGAAATTACTGGAGTGTATCGTGACTTGCCTAGCAATAGTACCTTGGACGGTCAGGTGTATGTCTCTATGGCAACTAGTTTTTTCTCTAAAAATCCCACATGGTCTAATGCGAGTCTTGAGACCTATCTTTTAACAGTTCCAAATACAGAAGCTGAGTTATTAGATAGAAAGATGCAGGCCATGCTTGAAAAAAATGTTCCAGAGCAAGGCCGATGGTACAGTCTAAAAGCCCAAGCTTTTGATCAAGTGCACCTCTATTCTGGGCATATTCAAAATGGATATAGTAGCCGAAAGGGGTCTATTGATCAGGTGCATAGTCTATCATGGCTCGCTCTATTAATTTTGATCATTGCTTGTATAAATTATATGAATTTGGCAACTGCTAGGTCACAAAAACGATCTCGTGAGGTAGGTGTAAGCAAAACACTAGGGGCATCAAAGTCATCTTTGATTACCCGGTTTTATACAGAGACGGGATTAATAACCTTTATTTCCATCCTATTGGGAGTAGCTATTGCTATTTTAAGTTTGCCTTATTTTAACCAGATCGCGGGCAAAGAAATACCGTCAGATCTTCTACTGTCTGGCATTTTCATACTCTCTTTGGTGGCCGTTTGGTTAATAGCTACATTTTTGGCAGGATCTTATCCGGCCCTCTATATGTCGAGCTTTTCTGCTAAAAAAGTCTTACAAGGCAACAATAGTGGTAGTTTTTGGACCCTATCTATTAGACGCGGATTAGTAGTCCTACAATTTGTTGCTTCTACCATTTTGATTGTGGGTGTTTATGTGATTTATAGTCAACTCAATTATATGCAGCAAAAAGATCTGGGTTTTACCACAGACCGCGTAATGGCAGTCTCCATCAATGGAGTCAATGATCCTAATAAAGTAAAACTGCTCAAAGAACAACTATTACAACTACCAGAAGTAACTGCGCTAGGTGCCGCTCAAGGATATCCGGGTAAAAATGTGAGTGGTCGTATGATTCAACATCCGCTACTAGATGATGGTGGGCTAGCGGTACAAACCAACAGAGCCGATGCCGAGGCCCTGGATGTGCTCCAATTACAGTTGCTGGCAGGTAAAAATCTCCCTGCTGTCAAAGCCAAAGGGGATACCTTGGTTGAGGTGGTGGTCAATAAGCGAATTACCGATTATCTGGGCTACGAGCCTGAAGCAGCAATTGGTCAGAAAATTTCCATGCTACCTGGTGAAAATGAATACATCGTTGGAGTGGTCGATAATTTTCATTACGCGTCATTAAGAGAACCTATTGGGGCCTATGCGTTTCATAACCTTGCATCAGAGTATAAAGAGTTCTTACTACTTAAATTGACGGTCAGTGATTTGAGTAAAAACATAGCTAGAATTCAAGATAAATTTCAATCTTTAGTTGAAGCTGCTCCTTTTGATTATAGTTTTATGGATCAGAATATCGAAAAGTTATATATAGAAGAGCAACAAACCGCATCGATTGGAATGATTTTCTCCATACTGGCTGTGTTTGTGGCTTGTTTGGGTCTGTTTGGACTAGCTGCCTTTACCGCCGAGCAACGCGACAAGGAAATTGGCATTAGAAAAGTACTTGGAGCCACTGTCCTAGGAATCACAAAATTGTTGTCGCTTGATTTTATAAAGCTTATCTGCATTGCATTAGTGATTGCTTTTCCGCTATCCTACTATATCATGAATAGTTGGTTGGAAGAGTTTGCCTATCGGATACGTATTGGGTGGACGCCATTCGCGTTTACCGCCCTATTTGCATTGGCAGTTGCTATACTAACAGTTTCATTTCAAAGTATTAAAGCCGCTTTAAGAAATCCTATTGGGGCTTTACGAAAAGAATAAAACGAGTATTCCGATAGACATACTGCTGAAGGAATAAACTATTTAAAACAAAACAAATCTTATGCTATTAGAATTAAAAAACATCTATAAATGGGTTTCGCAAGGAGGTCGTCGCGTCTTTTTACTCAATGACATCAATATTAGTGTAACGGCAGGAGAATTTATTACCGTAATGGGACCTTCGGGTTCTGGTAAATCTACATTGCTTAATGTGATCGGGATGCTGGATGGTTTTCAAGAAGGCGAATACCAATTTTTAGACACTTCAGTACACAGCATGAAGGAAAAGCAAAGGAGTAAACTTTATAAGGAATATATAGGATTTGTCTTTCAACAATATCATTTAATAGACGAGCTCACCGTTTATGAAAATATAGAAACACCACTTTTGTATAAAAATATCAAAGCTTCAGAGCGAAAAGCCTTAGTCGCCGATATGTTAGATCGCTTTAATATTGTAGGTAAGAAAGATTTGTTTCCTGCCCAATTAAGTGGTGGGCAGCAGCAACTAGTAGGGATTGCTCGTGCGCTTGTGGCCAAACCCAAATTGATACTTGCCGATGAACCCACGGGTAATCTCAACTCGACACAGAGTCAAGAAATCATGAAACTATTTGCCTCACTTAACGCTGAAGGAGTTACTATCATTCAGGCAACCCACTCTGAGACCAACGCAACGTATGGGTCTCGAACCATTCATCTATTAGACGGTAGGCGCGATCATAGCCACTAAGTCTTTACACATCAATCAAAATTAACGTTTATGAAAATTTTTATCGGGCTGTTGCTATGCCTAGCAACAAGCAGTAGCTTATGTGCTCAAAATCAATCCATCAAAGTTGTCAGTCTGAAAGAATGTATCGCCATTGCGCTCGCTCAAAACAACAACATAGCCACGGCCTCATTAGAAAATGAGACGGCAAAAATCACTCAGCGTCAAAGTGCAAATGACTTGCTTCCTAGTTTAAATGGAAATTTTAAACTCGGATTGTCTCGTGGGCGAAGTATTGATCCCTTTACCAATGACTTTGTTAATGAAGAACTCCGTTTTTCGAATGCAGGGCTTCAGCTCAATGCGACTGTCTTTAATGGTTTTCGCTTAATCAATACTTGGAAGCAATCAAAGCTTAACTTAAGGGCTAGTGCCTTTGAACTAGCTCAAGCCAGACAGGCTACTCAAGTAGAGGTGGCACTTGCTTATCTTCAAGTACTAACAGCCAAAGATGTAATAGAACTCACCCAAAACAGCATAAAAACTTCCAAAGCTCAACTTATGCGGCTCAAGACCTTATATGATGCCGGTAGTGGCGATTTGATCGCTTACAGTGATTTGCAGGGGCAACTCGCTCTGGATCAAACCGCTTTAGTCAATGTAGAAAATGACTTAAAAAATGCCGAGATGGCCCTAAATACGCTTTTGAACACAACAACTCCAATACGGTCCGATCAGCTCGTACTGGCCGTAGATGTTGCGTCTCAACTACCTTCTATTGAAGTCTATTTGGAGGCAGTTCTTGAAGAATTACCAGCGATTAAAGCAGGCCAACTCAGATTGGCAGCTGCCAAAAAAGGAGTAGCCATTGCCAGAGCCGCTTTTGTACCTCAATTTGATCTTTTTGCCAATGTAAATACCAATTACTCAAGCGCTGCTCGTCTTTTTACCGAGACAGGGAGTAGCATCGCACCTACGGGTGGCTTTGTAACCCTTGACAATCAAACTATAAATGTCTTTACTGAGCGTACTCAATTTGAAGCTTCCGAAATTTCCTTTACCGATCAACTAGAAAACAATGTAAGTTCATCGGTTGGGTTTGCAGTGCGTATCCCGATAAGTAATGGATTTAGAGCAAAGAACAATGTATCGCTTGAAAAAATTAATAGAGCTACCGCAGCCGTAGCACTACGACAAACGTCCTTAGAAATGAAACAACTCCTAGTCAATTCGCACAATAGTATGGTAGCTGCCAATAAAAGGTATCAGTTTCTAAAGGATCAGGTTGCCGCATTTAAAGAATCCTTTAGGATCAATTCTGTGAGATTTGAAAACGGTGTAGCTACTAGTGATCAATATATAGCAACTAAAAATAATTTAGACAATGCCCAACTCAATCTTACCATGGCCAAATATGAGTTTGAACTTCGCAAGCGCATACTAACTATATATGCTAATGCGATTAGTCTGTAAAAAAAAAAAAAGAGAATCACTGAAGATTCTCTTTTTTTCCTTTTCATAGAATGTTTAGACGGTAGGTCTTCCCATTAAGCGTTTTTCAATTTTTTTCTTTTTTGCCGTCAATCGTTTCATCACTTCCATCAAAGAAGCATCCTTTGACTGTTTGTATATCTCATTAATTGCCAAAATTAAGCGTTTGGCTTCTCTAGATGCGGCTACTCGATCACTAGTAGACATATGACTCATCTTGGCATTTTCAAAACTGTAGGCTTCTTGTAGTATATCCATAACAATTCTTTTTTGTTCAAACTTGAGTAAATTTAATTAAACAAAATAAAACTAACAGTTGTTTGCGATAAGATTAGCAAATTATTAACATAGCCCACAGTGATCTAAATACAATGGTTTAATGCTGTTATGGGATATGCGCCACGTATATTATTCAACTTCAATAAAATACCAGAAATTGGTATGATCTCGGTGTTTTTTCGCTTAAGCGAAATCCAGACTAAAGATCGGCTCTAAAGATCAAATCCATTCCTACAAACACACTAGAGGTAAATTCGGAATTGAGTCTGTTTCTATCATCTCCACCAACTTGAAAGGTCAGTATCTGCAACCCAACTTCATCACCTTGGTTATAGAGACCATAATCTGTGGTATCAAATCCGACGCGACCCCGCACTATTAAAGCATTATCCATAAAGCCATAGGCTGTAAATAGGGAAAAACGAATTGATTCTTCCTGAACATAAGCCAATGAATTGGTTTGTCCGAGATTATATGATTTAACCGAAGTGAGTAAATTGGCCCCTACGCTTAACTTATCGGTAAGCGAGTAATTGGCATCGGCTCGTATAGGTAGTGTTGCATTTATATAGAATTTTTGGTTGTTTGACTTGTACCACAATCCAACAAGAGGGGTAAGGGTAGTACCAAAATTTTCAGAAGATAAGTACGCTCCAAATTTTAAAGAGTAACTGCCAGAATAACGTTTTTCGAGCAAGGCCAAACCGCCCATTTGGAAATCATCATTTCCCAAATCATCAAAATCTGAGGCAAGTTTTGGGAGCATTACATAGGTTCCGCTCCAGTTATTTCCGTGTTCGTATTTTACCCCCAAATTAAGACGCGTCATGATCAGATTAGATCGCATATCGGTATGATTGAGACCTAAGCGAGTGTTTTCATAAGTAAATCCGGCTATAGCCACTAATTTGCTCGAAACTGGTAAGGGAAAATAGACTTCTGCATTTGTGTTTCCAACCTCGGTTTCGTTGTCGTTATCAACATTGCCTAAGGTGGCTTGATTGTAAGAAACCTTGACCAGGTCAATATAATCCTGGGCAAGGCTGGTAGCTGTAATGGCGAGTACTACCAAGAGCGTAGTAATTTTTTTCATAGACGTAATACGTTTTTTTAAGTGATTTTTAGTGATTATAGTCATGACTAAGATAGCCAAAAGAGTTTTGGCAGCTAGCATTAGATGAGGTATCACCTATTAAAACTTCTTATAAACGATATAACTTAATCTATGGAGATGGTATTGAGTATATGACAAATGGCTTCTAAGCGAGCGGCTGGTTTTTTATCGGCATCGATAATTTTCCATGGTGCTGCAACAGTATTGGTATGGGCAAACATTTCTTGTTTGTAGTGGGTATATTGATCCCATGATTCTTGAGCTCTTTCGTCAACAGCCGTTATTTTCCACTGCTTTTTCGGATCTTTTTTAATCTCTTTAAAACGCTTGGCTTGCTCCTTTTTGGAAATAGAAAAATAGAATTTGATCAGGTAGGTATCTGAGTCAATGAGCATTTTCTCAAAGGCATTGACTTGTGACATAAAAATCTCATATTCTTTCTGGGTACAAAAACCGTTTACGGGTTCTACCACGGCTCTATTGTACCAACTGCGATCAAAAAATACGATCTCACCAGGTTTGGGTAGCTGGTTGATATACCGCTGGAAAAACCATTGCTGACGCTCATCAGGGGTTGGAATGTTAAGTGCAACAATGCGATATTGTCGTGGGTTTAAATATTCGGTGATTCTTCTAATGGCACCACCTTTACCCGCAGCGTCGCGCCCTTCACAAATAACTACTACTTTTTTATTATTGGCGATCACCCATTGCTGCAATTGGATCAGTGCTTTTTGTTTTTGACGTAAGGTTTGAGTGTATCTGATCTCTGCCAAAACCTTATCAAGAACTATCTTTTTGTCTTTTAGCAAAATGCGTTGGCCTAGCTTGGAGTTGAGAAGGGCAATGTCTTCTTTGGTCAATTCTTTAGCGGTCATAGGATGTTTTATATATCAATTTGAATAGCGCTACGGTGGTATCGCATAATTACGTTAGGATCGGGTAGGATAGATACTTTAGATTTCCCCTTATTAGGATAATCAAATTGTGACAGCACATAGCGCATACTTTCCAGTCGTGCCGTTTTCTTATTGTTGGTTTTGACAATTACCCAAGGGCTAAAATTGGTATGTGTCTTACTAAACATCTGTTCCTTAAAATGCGTGTAACGATCCCATAGCTTTTGACCTTGCATATCAACTGGGCTAAATTTCCATTGTTTTAATGGATTGTTTAACCGCGATTTGAACCGGCGCTTTTGTTCCGATTTGGAAATAGAAAACCAAAATTTAATAATGATGAGATTATCTTCATACAGCAAATGTTCAAATTCTGGAACCTGAACAATAAATTGATTGTATTGTTGTGGGGTACAAAAATCCATCACGGGTTCTACCACGGCTCGATTGTACCAACTACGGTCAAAAAAGACAATTTCTCCTGGGTTGGGTAGTACCTTTATATATCGTCTAAAATACCATTGCCCACGCTCTACCTCTGTAGGTTTTGTCAAGGCAACCACTCTTGAGGTACGCGGGTTGAGATGTTCTTTAAAACGCTTAATGGCACCGCCTTTTCCAGCGGCATCCCGACCCTCAAAAATAACAGCTACTCTTAGCTTATGATCAGAAATATACTTTTGCAGGTTAACCAGTTCGGCCTGTAATTCAAGCAATTCTTTCTCATACTTTAAATTGTCCAAAGGTTTTTTGAGCGATATATCTTTTTGCTGGGCCAAGGCCAGTAACTCTTTTCTAGTATGTAGCTGGCTTAGATCTTTGGCGGTAAATGGCATCTATAGTAATTTGAGTATATTCAAAAATAGTCGCTATCCTTGAGATGAATAATGATATATATCAGCCGTGACCAAGGATAATCGCAAGGCTTTAAAGGAGGAAAAGCTGTCTTACTTAATGGTGTCAATCACACTACCACAAGTCAGCATGGCATCTCCATAATATGGGTTTCTAATCTCTTGACTCGCACTTAGCCACACGGCGCCGTTATTATTATTGGCCATAGGGCACTTTTGCACGTATAAGTCAACCCCAGGCACCAAAGCATTTTTGGCTATAGGAATAAAATACTCATTGAGCCATACAAAGGCGGCACGCTGGTTTTCGAGCGTTTGGTTTTGTGCAATTTGGCCCAGGTATTCCAAACTCTTAGTGATATGCTCAACTTCCATGTTTTGAAGATCCTTTTTTGGTAATTGTTCGAGTTGGGCTAATCCCGCTTTCGCGAAAGCGCGTATCTGCTCGACATCACCGCTTATAAGGGCATCTTTCATCTGTAGGTAAACTGGCAAAAGTTCGCCAAATTGAGACCTAAAGCCCGCGCTAAACTCCAATACCACTGGGCTTTTATCGGTTGGAGCGGCCTTATCTTGCTGCATCATAGACCGTTTACCTTGTAATTGTGCAGCGGCATCTACACTAAATGCCCCTTGGGTAACTATTTCTTCTCCCACAGTGAGTCCTTCCAAAATTTCATATTGATTACCTACACGCTGACCCAATTGAACTTGTCGCATTTCAAAAAAGGGATTGTTGGTGTTGGTTTTAACATAGACAATAGAACGTTCTCCTGTCCATAGAACGGCCGTAGCAGGAATACGTATGCCCTGGGTAACCATCTTCTTATCCTGACTTAGTGTAGCAGTGATAAACATACCAGGTTTAAATATGTTGTTGGGATTGGATAGGGTAGCACGCACGTTAAGAGTGCGGGTTGCGTTAGATATCACTGGATCGATAAACGCTATAGTAGCCTGAAATGACTTCTCGGGATACGCATTGGCCTGTACGCTAATGGTCTGACCAATTTCTATAGATGCGATCTGGTCTTCATAAACATCAAATTGAGCCCATACCGACCCTAAATTATTCACTTTTATCAATGCTTGTCCTTCTTGAATATAATCACCTTCTTGTGCCATCACTTCAGAGACAGTTCCTGAAACACTAGCGTAAACGGGAAAATTCTCACGCACTTTATCCGAGTTTTCTATTGCGTCAATTTGAGCTGTTGAGAGCTTCCAATTTTTCAATTTGTTGCGAACGGCGCGATAGAGTGCGGGTTGAGATGTTTTGAGCGAAGCAGCTGTGATGAGTTCTTGCTGAGCTGCGATGAGTTTGGGCGCATAGATTGTTGCTAGTCGCATTCCCTTGTTAATTTGCTGACCTTGATAAGACACAAACAGCTGGTCAAGTCGTCCTGTATAATCACTAGATTGTACGGCATCATTTTCTTTGTTTGTCACTATGGTTCCCGAAAGCTGTAATAGGTGAGTGGCTGGATCGTTGGATTGATTTCCTACCACGGTTGTTGTTACATTCGCCAAAGCTAAGGCGTTTGGGGTCATTTTAATTGCATTGGGTCCCAATCCTTCTTCATCCAAAGCTAGAGGAACCAAATCCATACCGCAAATAGGGCAGTCTCCAGATGTTTCTTGTTTGATTTGTGGATGCATCGAGCAGGTCCATAGTTGCTCTGAGCCTTGATGGGTATGCTCATGATTGTCGATGCCCTCTTGGACAGAGGAGCTCTGTGTTGGATTTTGACCAAATATGATCCATCCCGCTATAAAGCCTCCAAACAGGGCTACACTGATGTATATAAATGTTTTTTTCATTTTCTTATTGGTTTTCCAGTCTATCTATCATCGCCTTCATTTCTTTTATTTCTTTTCGTTGGGCCGCTATGATTTCTTCTGCTAATCTTTTGACCTCTGGATCTTTGATGTTGGCGCGCTCACTGGTCAAAATAGCGATAGAATGATGTGGAATCATCCCTTTTAACCAAAGCAGGTCTCCCACTATAGGTGCTTGTGTACGTACAAGCCCTAATGCACCTAAAAAGAGAACCAGACTGCCAAGGAGTATAGCTCTATTTTTTTTCTTATTGGTATACATATGTCTCATAAAATACCACATAATCACTGCCATGGTGGCAATACCAAGACAGACCATATACAATCGTGTCAAACTAAAAAAGACATGATCTGAGGTATAAGTGTTTAAATACATAGTGATATACATCGCAATAAAGGAACAGCCTAGCATAAGCAAGAAGGTAGTGTAATTTCCGGAAGGGGTGTTTTGTGAATTTTCCATAGTTTTTAATTTTAATTTTAATTAAATAGCATAAGAAGCGCCATACCTATCATTAGTACATTTTCAATCAAAGTGGCCTGGGTCATTGGCAGTTTTAAAGCTGTACCCAAACAGGCACATTGAATTTTCTTTTTATCCAATAAGGTTTTGGCTACCCCTATAGTGGTAATCCCTAGAATGACTAGGGTCGCGATAAGGGCAATTTTTATCTCAAATCTCATGAGAAGCATCAGTCCCAAAGCCGTTTCTATAAAGGGATAGATATAGCCGTAAGCAGATAGCCGTTGGGCAAGTGGATCATACATACTAAAACTAGCTGGAAACCCCTTGAGATCTAATATTTTAAAAAAGCTAAATACGATATAAAACAACCCCATAAAATCCAGCATAAATGCACGCCACTGCCATTGCTTATAATGTAGCATTAGACTGGCTATGGCAATATATCCGAGTATGATTAGGAGCGGTTGCAGCTGTTGTAGTTTGCTAGGATTTGTAGCCTTTGAGCCAGGAGCTACACTAGAAAATATGTTTTCCTTCGGTGTTGCGGTAATGGTATATTTTTTGGCTAATGCTTCCTGTAAAGCCCTTTCAGAAATGGTTTGATCCATTTCAATTTGAGCCTCTTTATTATCTAGATCTATGGTAACATCGGTAACTCCGTCTACCTCTTGCAGCGCCTTAGTTACCTTAGCCACGCAACTGCTGCAGGTCATTCCTTGAATGTGATAATTCTGTCTCATGATCTCTGTGTCAAGTAATTAATAATAGTCATTTGTAAATAGTAGTTCTCTATAGCCGCTATTCGATTCATTTCGATATCGAGCTGGAGTTCTTGAATCGCTAAAATATCGGTAAAATTGATCGTCCCTGTCTCGTAACTTTTGAGCAAGATCTGTTCTGCATCCTTAGCTTGTTTGAGATTTTCTGTCTGAGACTCATGCCGTATCCTGGCCGATTGTAGTTTGCTTACCGCAGTGGCTAATAGTGTCTCTAAGTGATTGCGTCGCTGCTGCTTTTGAAATAGGAGCTCTTGCTGTTTCAGGTCATTTTGTTTGGATACTGCTTTGTTTTTTGAGTTAAAGATTGGAATAGAGATAGCGGCCATAGGCATGAGTATATCTTTGCCGTTATCGCTAAAAGTCATGTCAGGACGCTCAGTCACATTAATGTAATCTATCCCAAATCCAATCATAGGCTTATTTTCTTTTTGATGAAGCAGTTCCGATTGTTCTATAGACGCATAGAGTTTTTCATATTTTAATAACTCTGGATGAAAAGCCAGATTTTGAGTGGCTACCTCTAGGGTTTTGGCCGGTAGCTCTAAATGGGTGACGAGGGTAATGGGGGCATCATTTTCACGATTCAATAAGTTATTGAGTTTGATAGCGCCAGCTTTGTATTTTTCTTGTAAGATAGCTTTGAGCTGTTTCATTTTGTTTTGGCGCATTTGTAGGCGCAATACATCTACAGCCGAGGCTTTACCTACTTCTACCGATGTCAAAGCCAATTGCTCATAGCTTTGAAGTAAGGTTAAATTGCTATCTACAATTGTTTGTTTTTCTTTATTGGCATACAAATCATAATAGGCGCTAGATACCGAAGCTACAAGTTTTCGTTTGGCGATGACAATATCGATGTAAGTTGCATCTGCCATGGCGTTGGCATAATTGGCTCTGGAGGTAATGGTACCAAACCAAGGCAGCATTTGTTTAGCCGAAACTTTAAATTGTTGGGCACCAGTTCTGGTTTCGGGTTGGCTTACAAAATAACCTAGGCCAAAATCTGTATTGGGCAGGGTGTTTGCTTCATTGACCATTTCTGAGACTCTTTCGTAATGCATCTCAAATTGTTGGATTTCTGGGTTGTTTGCCAACGCCACTTCAATTAAAACGTCCAGCTCTTGGGCTAGGGAAGGGCTATAGGTGGCCAATGTAGCAAGCAAGAATATCCAATGTAGAGTTGTTCGTATTTTTTTCACTTTAAGATCTTTTAAGTTCAAGTTCCTTTTTCCAACTATAGAGTACAGGAACCACAAATAGGGTAATTAGTGCAAACAGCATCCCACCAAAACTGGGAATAGCCATAGGGATCATAATATCACTTCCTCTGCCTGTTGCAGTGAGTATAGGAAGTAAAGCCAAGATGGTTGTAGCCGTAGTCATAAGACAGGGTCTGATTCTCTTTTCTCCAGCTTCGATGACGCTTTGGCGTATCTCCTCAATTTTATCGGGTTGATTGCGATTAAAACTTTGGGTAAGATAGGTAGCCATTACAACGCCATCATCGGTGGCAATTCCAAAAAGTGCAATAAAACCTACCCATACCGCTACACTCAAGTTAATTGGGTGTATTTGAAAAACCGATCGCATGTTTTCGCCAAAAAGGCTCACATTTAAAAACCAGTCCTGGCCATAGAGCCAAATAATGATAAAACCTCCAGAAAAGGCTACGGCAATTCCAGTAAACACCATAAGGGCGGTTGCTGCACTTTTAAACTGAAAACAAAGTATGAGAAAAATGATAGCCAAGGCCAGCGGGATCACAAATCTCAGCGTCTTTTCTGCCCGAAGCTGGTTTTCGTAAGTACCTGTAAAGGCAAAATTAATTCCTGGTGGAACGTTGAGGGCTCCACTACTAATCTTTTGTTGTATGAGTTGTTGCGCATTTTCAATAACACTTACTTCGGCGAAGCCTTCTACTTTATCAAAAAGAACATACCCTACCAAAAAAGTGTCCTCACTTTTGATTACTTGTGGTCCTTTTTCATAACGCACTTTGACAAGTTCGCCCAATGGTATAGGCGAGCCATTAGGCACAGGCACATAAATATCATTAAAGTCTTCTGGAGTATTTCTCAATTCTCTTGGATAGCGCACACGCACCTCATAACGCTCGCGTCCTTCGATGGTTTGTGTAAGCGGCTTCCCACCTATGGCAACAGCAATCACCTGCTGAACCTGATCTACCCTTAGACCGTAGCGCTGTAATTGGGCTCTGTCTATATCCAATACGAGATAGGGTTTTCCTTCGATACGGTCTGCAAAGACTGCTTGTTCCTTGATCCCCTCAACCTGTCTTAGTATTGACTCTAATTGCTGTCCAAAGGCTTCAATTTGCTCTAAATTCTGACCCTTGACCTTTATGCCCATTGGTGCGCGCATACCCGTCTGAAGCATGACCAGACGAGTTTCTATGGGTTGTAATTTTGGAGCAGTAGTCACTCCGGGTAATTTACTGGCTGTGGTAATTTGATTCCAAATATCGTCTGGAGTCTTGATTTCTGGTCTCCAGTTTCTAAAATAGACCCCATCTTGGTCTGGGATGAGCAAATTTCTATCAAATAAAAAGGGATCGGCAAATTTGCTTTGATCTATGGCAGCCTCCTTATTAGTAGTCACATTTGGGTTTTGGACAAGCAGGCCATTTTTTAATTTAAAATAACCGTCTGCAGTAATTTGATAGCGTTGGGGCACTCCCTCTTGATTGAGTTCATATTCGGGATGGTAAGCAATTATATTTTCATACATCGACAATGGGGCTGGGTCTAAGGCCGATTCGGTTCTTCCTGCTTTTCCTACTACCGTTTTAATTTCGGGAATTTGAGCAACAGCCATATCCAATTGTTGCAACACCCTTTTATTTTCGGCTACACCGGCATGAGGCATAGAGGTAGGCATTAACAAGAATGTACCTTCATTGAGAGAAGGCATAAACTCTTCGCCTGTATTGCGCATAATCCACCCTCCACAAAGTAAGAGTAGTGCAGGAATAGATAGAAAAAGCAATTTGTTCTGGAGCGCCCAGCTTAACATTCGGCTGTAGTACTGCTTAAACCACCAAAATAGAGCTAAGAGCCCAAAACAGATGAGCCCCACAAATAATACATTGATCAAGATGCTTCGGTCAAAGCCAAGCAGACGCCAATACTGAGCCAATAAGCACACAATACTCACTGCAGTTATGGCGATGGTTAATGCCGTACTACGCTTTCGCGAAAGCGTACCCTGTACCACCAGTAGTCCCAGTATGCCAAACAACAAAAGTAGCAAGCCCATCCAGTACCCCAGCGCTATAGCCAGGCCACCAACGAGAATTAAAAGCGCGTTGGCCGCTAGACGATAACTTTTTTGAAACGACCTGTTTTTAAATAGGAAGGCAGCAAAAGGTGGGATTAAAAATAAAGCGACTATCACAGACATACTTAGCGCCATGGTCTTGGTAAAGGCTAGTGGACGAAACAATTTGCCTTCGGCTCCAATCATTGTAAAGACGGGTAGAAAGCTAATAATAGTGGTTAATACCGCTGTAAGGATAGCGCCAGAAACTTCTGCAGTAGCCTCGTATACAATGATATTTATAGGCCGTCTGAGGCGTTGTGAACGCGCTTTGTTTTGATCGATATGCCTGATGATGTTTTCACATAATATGACTCCAAGATCTACCATAGTACCTATGGCAATCGCAATGCCCGAAAGCGCTACGATATTGGCATCTACATTAAAGAGCTTCATGCTTATAAACACCATTAAGACCGCTACTGGTAATAAGCCTGCGATTAAAACGGATGCTCTCATATTAAACACCATGACAATGATGACCAATATGGTAATTAGAATTTCTAAGGTTAAGGCTTCATTTAGGGTAGCTAAGGTTTCTTGAATTAAGGTGCTTCTGTCATAAAACGGTACAATGGTAAGCTGTGACCTTCGCCCATCGCTCAATACTTTTGACGGTAAGCCCGCCGCAATATGTTCTATTTGATCTTTGACATTGTTTATCACCTCTAAAGGGTTGGCTCCATAGCGCGAGACGATGACACCTCCAACAACTTCGGCCCCTTCTTTGTCAAGAATCCCACGGCGCGCTGCTGGTCCTAGGCTTACCTTAGCAATATTTCCAATGGTTATAGCGGTATAATCTTCGGTGCTTACCACGGCGTTTTCTATGTCCTGAATAGACTGGATATATCCCAAACCCCGCACCAGATATTCGGCCTGATTGATTTCTAAGGTCTGTGCACCAATATCGCGGTTTGATTGCTTAACCGCCGCTACGACTTGCTCTAGACTTATAGCGTATTGACGCATTTTTTCGGGATCAATATCTACTTGATATTCTTGTACGTAACCCCCTATGGTAGCTACTTCGGCTACGCCACTAGCAGTAGATAAACCGTATTTGACGTAATAGTCCTGTATACTTCTTAATTCGTGCAGATCCCAGCCGCCAGTAACATTACCCAGAGAATCCCGACCTTCAAGAGTATACCAAAAAATTTGTCCTAAACCTGTAGCGTCTGGGCCAAGCGAAGGGCTTACCTGGGCAGGTAATAAGCTAGTAGGCAAGGCGTTTAACTTTTCTAAAATCCGACTTCTTGACCAATAAAATTCAATATCTTCTTCAAAGATGATATAGATGGTAGAAAGCCCAAACATAGATGAGCTTCTAATTGTTTTGACCCCAGGCATTCCAAGTAGAGCTGTGGTGAGCGGATAGGTGATTTGATCTTCCACGTCTTGAGGAGATCGGCCCTGCCATTTTGTAAATACAATTTGTTGGTTTTCGCCAAGATCGGGTATGGCATCAACGGCAACCGGATCATGCGGCAATCCAGAAAACTTAACCTCAAAAGGCGAATGTACAAGTCCCCAAATGATAAAGGTGACTAAAAGCAATAAAGCAACTAGCTTATTGGTAATCAGAAATTTGATAATCTTATTTAGCATATCATCATGATCAAAAAACAGTTATACTAGCTCGTATCACAGTAGCCTGAGATAAAAGCATCACATCAAGCCTGAAACTATAAAAGTCTAAGGCCAAGCTCTCGAATAACTTCGAGACTGTTAATTGATCAAATCAGAAACGTCTGGTGCCACACTTGCACATCCCGTTTGAGAAGGGGAGGAGGGTAATCTTTAGGAGCAATAGTTTGGGTAGGCTGATAGTCAAATAAGGCGCAATAGCTGTAGGTAAAGGCCGTTATAAAAAAAGCGTTTGTTCTAAGCTAAGACCTTGAAAACTATCTTGTAATTCATCTTGACCATCTATGATGAGTTGCTGATCGGTACAGCAAGATGATTTTTGCATACGTTCCTGCTCACAGTTTGTTGTAGACACAGTCTTTTCCATCCCACAACTCTTGACCTTGTGAGAAAAGGAATAATCTACTAAGGTGTCACCACAATAATGCATAGCCACTGTAAATGAGGTAGTGGTTAGTAACACTATTAGCGCCATACAAATGGCTATGACTTTGTGAAGCATCGCTTTCATAACAGGGTAAAATTAAGCATTTTAATATAAAAGCGTCTTTTTTTAACGAATCCTTATCGTAAACACATAGCTTTTGACCTGTTATTGAGTGAGTTAATTAGAGTGGTTGTGGCCAAAATTTTGATAATAAAGCCATTGCTATTTTTGCTTAGGCTTTGTAAAACCATAAGTGTTTTGCCCAATAAAATCTTTGGGGAAGCGCTCATCACCAGGGAACCCTAATTTAATGGTACCGCTGTCTTCAGGAATATAATTGGTCTTAAAAAGATAATCCCAAATACTCAGACTAATACCAAAATTAACACCGTACCTTCCTTTGGGGAGCTCGTAGGCATGATGGTAAAGGTGCATCACAGGATTATTAAGCACGTATTTTAAGGGACCATAAGTGAGTTTTATGTTAGAATGGTTGAGGTGGCCTATGGTTATGGCGATAAAGTGAACAATATATGCTTGTTCGGGTTCAAAGCCAAAGAGTATCATTACACCGAAGGTTTTTAAGGGTTTATAGAGTATGTTCTCCATCCAGTGATAGCGCAGATGTGCTGCAAAGCCCATTTCTTGTACACTGTGGTGTACCTTATGATATTGCCATAGCACTGGTAATTTATGCAGTAGAGTATGGGTAAACCACTGCACAAAATCTAAGACGACAAAGAAGACCAATAACTGCGCCCACATAGGCCAGTCTTCAGGATTAAAGAGCGCGAGACTATCTTCGGCCAGGCCGATATCTTCAAATCCTATTTGAAGCAGCCGATAAAAACCATTAATGGCGATGGCAAACAGAAAGAAGTTAAAAAACATATAAAAACCATCAAGCCAAAAGTCTTTGCGAAAAATACCTTGGCGTTTTCGCCATGGGAAGATGATCTCCAATAGCCATACAATGAGAGATATAAGAATCAAACCCCAAAAATAATTGGTATACCACGGCACTTCAAAAACTATTGAATTCCAGGTCCAATCTAAGGTGTCCTTAACGGCCGCAATAAAACCATCAATATATTTTTCCATCGTATGTAAAATTAGTGCTTCATGAGCTGTTTGTCAAACCAATTAACGCTTTAGTAAGAAATATAGATATCACCTAGTAACGATACCCTCAAAAGCAAAAAAAATAGGCCGTGATGGCCTATTTTTAAAATAAATTGAAAGTGATATGGCTTATTCAAAGATCATACGGTTGGTCTCTAAGTTGAAGTAGGCTCGTTTGTGGCTGGTACCTAGAATGAGATCGATAGGTAAATTGTTTAAGGTTAGTCTAAAGTCATCATTATAATCTGCCACATTTATATCAAAAGAGTGCTGTTCTAAAGGGACAGTATATACATTATATGACCAGCCTCGGTATTCTTTTTCTACTTTCTTGGTAAAATTCTTTTTGTAATAGGAGGGAGCAATAATATCGGTGGGAGATCCTGAATCTATGAGTGTTACAAAAGCCATATCGCCTATGGTAAAACTTGTAATTGGCTTGTTGTCAAAAAAGAGAAAAGGTTTTTCTCCAGCTTCGGTTGGTGCTTTGGAAAAGCTAATCAGACCTTGTTCATATTGGAGGTCTACAGACCCAATTAAACCTACAAAAACATCCAATCCTATAATAATGTCAAAATCATCTGTGGCCATGTTGGCACCTTTGTGATCATAAGAGTAATGGGCGTAGGCATTGTAAATATCCATTGTTCCAATACTCAATTTAGGAATAACCGTAGGGCTCTGCTTGTTTTCAATTTTCATGGCGGGTACATATCCCTTTCTGACCATAGTGGTATCTCTGGCAAAATTGTATTGATCTACAAACTTTTGTTTGATCCCAATACCACTACCACCAGTGTCAAACAATACCCTCAAAGTATCGGTATCATTTAATACTGCAGTAAAGCGGTTTCCTTGTAGAGGTATCGTAGTCTTTGTAGACAGCTCGATACGCATAGGGTCGTGTTTTAAGTAGAAATCGTAATAGGTTGCGCGCTCACTTCTTTGAGTGCGCTTGGCATAACGCGATTGTAAAATTCTATTTTGACTGTATTTGGCCGCTTTAAAAAGCCATAATTCACTATCATTAAAGGCCGTAGCTTTGTTGGCTTCCAATAGTTGATATGCCTGCTCATAATTGGCATTGGCAAATGCAACTACACTTGCTGGGTAGCTATCTAAAGACAGCTTTTGTTGATCTTGTAACAGCTCTTTGAGCATTTGCTGTCCAAAGAGCAGCGGGGTAAAAAATAATAAGAGTAATGTGAGATAATAGTTTTTCATTGTTTTTTTTGAGCAATATACTCTCACCATCCGATGTTTGAAACCTATTTTCGATAGATGGTCTATAACATCGATGGATCGCCCAAAAAAGTCCTAATCTTGATTTTTATGTGCTTTCACTTCACTTTTGAGGTTGTGATCGGGATCACCTGATCATCGGCAATTGCATAAATGTGATCATCGCTCGTAGGCGAAATAATATAATGTCCTGTAAAGGTTCCAAAGGCAGGAAGAACCATCTGGCCACTGGTCTTGTGAAAACAGGACACTTTTACACCTCTTAAACCAATTCCATTGAGTTCAATACCTGGATGTATGTGCCCAGAGAGATTAAAAAGGCCAGGTCTTAATTCTGGTATATGGGTAAGTAAAAGCGTATCGAGTTGCCATTCGTCTTTCACTTGTATACCTAATGCCTTAAAACGTTCAGGCGCAATAATATCGTGATTACCACTTACCAGAGTGATCTTGGCTTTTTGGCGGGCCACCCAACTGGCAAATAATAACCATTCTTCATTGAGGTAGCTGTGAAATAGATCTCCTAGAAAAGAGATATGGGCTGGCTTAAAGTACTGTACTACGCGATCCAAATTGTCAAAATTGGCATAGATGGCCTGCAAGGGTACGGCGCTACCGTGTTTTCTAAAATGGGAAACTTTCCCCAGATGAACATCGGCGATAAACAACATGTCTCTCTGAGGCCAATAGACCGCACCACTAGGGTGAAGAACAAATTCGTGTTGGTCAATCTGGATGGTGTGGGTGTGCATGCGCCTTTAATCAAATAAGGCAAAATTACGATTTTTCGAGCTGGGAGGTCATTCTTTTGATACGATCGGCAAGTTTTTCTGAGGATAATTTTTCGCGTAAGCGGTCGGTAATTATAGGAAAAGAAAAGGGTGTGGGTTGAGAACAGTTTTTCCAGACAATTTCCTGCTGCTCTATTCGCTCGAGTGCTAGAAGTAATCGGCCTTCTTCGAGTTGATGTTCGAAGGTTTCAATATATGATTGCTGAAACAATAAATTATCTGGCTCGTAATCTTTAAACACGCTAAAGAGCAATTGAGAACTCGATTGTAAGTGTTTGCTTTTAATTAATTTGTTGGGAAAGCCAGTAAAGACCAAACCGCTTATTACTGCGATATCTCTAAACTTGCGACGAGCCATTTCTGTAGCATTGAGACTGCTCTCAAGATCACTTTTGAGATAGGCTGTGGTAAAGAGGTCGTTGTCTAGTACTTCTTGCATATCTATGGCCTGATCGGATAAGAGTTCAAACCCATAATCGTTAAAAGCAATAGAGAAACTAATAGGTGATAACAAGCTAATTCTATACGCTAGTAAACTTCCCATGGCCTCGTGTACAAAACGGCCTTCAAATGGATAAAAGACCGCGTGATATCCTTCACGACTTTTAAATGTTTCTATCAAAAACTGTTGGGGTCCCGGGACAATACTCTCTTTTCTCTGGCGTTCAAAAATAGACGATAGCGCTTTGAGCTCTTTAGAAAGCCGTACATCACTGTTGTTGACACCATAGAGTTCTTCGCGCAATAATTGACTCATTTCAGAAGAGAAACTCATGCGTCCACCCATCCAGCTGGGTACCTTGGCTGTCTTCTTGTTAGACTTTTTAACCAAGACTTGCATATTTCTAATTTTGAAAAGTTCTAAGGTGCGTCCCGCAAAGGTAAAGACGTCTCCAGGCTTAAGTTTGGAAATAAACCACTCTTCAATAGAACCCAAAAAGCCGCCTTTGAGATATTTTACAGTAAGCACCGCATCACTTACAATGGTTCCAATTTGCAAACGGTGACGCATAGCTACCGCACGACTGTTTACCTTAAATAGACCGTCTTCCATGATTTCCACTTTTTTGTAATCGTCATAGGCCTGAAGACTTTGACTGCCTTTGGTAATAAAATTGAGCAGCCACTGATACTGCTCTTGACTCAAGGATTGAAAACAAAACGTAGTTTGAATTTGAGGAAGTATATCTTCTGGATAAAACCCATCAGAAACGGCTAAGGTAACAAGGTATTGTACCAGTACATCATAGCTATCAAGATACGGAATACGATCTTCGACAATCTGATTTTTGACCGCTTTTTGAAGGGCAGAAGCTTCAATAAGTTCTATGGCGTGGGTGGGTAAAAAGTAGATCACACTCTCTTTGCCCGGTTGGTGCCCGCTGCGCCCTGCGCGTTGGAGAAAACGTGCCACACCTTTGGGACCACCTATCTGAACTATGGTTTCAACGGGAGCAAAATCGACGCCAAGATCGAGGCTAGAGGTGCACACCACTGCCTTGAGTTCTCCATGTCTTATTGCCTGTTCAACCCAAAGTCGTGTTTCTTTGTTAATACTGCCGTGGTGCATGGCAACATCTCCCGCAAATTCAGGGTATTTGTCTAATAATTTTTGAAACCAGATCTCGCATTGCGAACGGGTATTGGTAAACAGCAACGTTGTTTTACTCTCCCTAATTATAGGTACTACCTGATCCAGCAAGTGAATCCCGAGATGGCCACGCCACGGGAAGGTTTCCATTTTTTTAGGGATTATAGAGCGCACACTTATTTTTTTATTGAGTTTGGCTCTAATCAATACCGAATTTTCAAAGGCTGCTCCTTTTGGCCCCAGCAACACGGCTCTGGACTGATCCAGATTACCGATAGTGGCAGAAATACCCCAAATTCTCAAACGTGGGCTTATGCTTTTTAATCGAGATAAAGCCAGTTCTATCTGTACCCCGCGCTTGCTTCCCAATAGCTCGTGCCATTCATCAACAACAATGGCATTCATACCTTTAAACACCTTTTCATACCCCTTGGAAGCTAACAATAGCTGTAAGCTTTCTGGCGTCGTAATCAAAAGATTGGGCATGGCTCTTTTCTGGGCGGCTCTTACCTTTTGCGGGGTGTCTCCTGTTCTAATACCCACTGTCAATGGCACGCCAATTTCTGATGCAAATCGCTCTGCCGCCTGTTGAATTTCTACAGACAAGGCGCGAAGCGGGGTAATCCATATAGCGATGAGTCCTTTTTTTGGAGTGGTATAGGTCTGACTGTTTTTCTGAATATAATCTAGGACTATGGGGATCCAGAGCGCATAGGTTTTTCCACTCCCTGTTGGTGCGTTGAGCAATCCATTTTTACCTTGTAGAAAGGCGTTCCAGGTTTTTTTTTGAAATGGAAAGGGTTTCCAGGATTGATCTTCAAACCAACTGTGGGCGATATCAAAAAGTTGATTGCGATTCATAGTTTATTTTGGAATCAGGGCTTTAAGATCTTCAAGACTATTGGCCTCTTCTATTTTTTTATCGTGGCGCCATCTCAAAATACGAGGAAAACGCGTGGCAAAACCACTTTTGTGTCGGCTGGATTTGGCTATGCCTTCAAAGGCGATTTCAAAAACCAATTGTGGGCGTACACTGCGTACTGGTCCAAAACGTTCTAGGGTGTTTTTTTTGATCCATGCATCTACTTTTCTAAATTCGGCATCGGTCAATCCTGAGTACGCTTTCGCGAAAGTGACCAATTGCTCCCCAGAGCTATCCCAAAGCGCAAAGGTGTAATCGGTAAAGAGATTAGAACGTCTACCATGTCCCCTCATGGCATAGGTAAGTACAGCATCTATGGTCAAGGGATCTACTTTCCATTTCCACCAGTCGCCTTTTTTACGACCTACCTGATACGGAGACTCTTTTCTTTTGATCATCAGACCTTCACTATGCATCTCTCTGGACTTTTCTCGTTCTCGCGCCAGATCATCCCAATGCTCAAAACTCATAGTTTCAGATAAGGCAAGAGGAAGACCGCTCAAATCTAGTGATTGTAGAAAATCTTCGAGAAGTTGCCTGCGTTTTATAAATGGCATCGTTCTAATATCTTCTCCTTTCCACTCCAAAAGGTCGTAGGCCTTGACAATTACAGGTGTTTTTTCAAGTAAGGCTTTTGAAACATTTTTACGTCCAATTCGGGTTTGCAGGTCGTTAAAGGTTCCAATTTGTCCATTGGCAAAGGGAAGTATTTCGCCATCTAGTACGGTTCCATTTGGGAAAACCTCAGTAAATACCTCAAATTCAGGGTATTTGTCGGTAACCAGTTCTTCGCCTCGACTCCAAACAAACAGTTCTCCTTCTCTAACGATGATCTGTGAGCGTATGCCATCCCACTTATGCTCTGCCGTCCAATCTTGGACATCGCCCAAATCGGATACCTGGTCTTCTATAGCATAGGCCAAATAAAACGGATAAGGTTTTGAGAGATAGTCTGAGGCGCGCTCCTGAAGAATAAGTTCCTCAAAACTAATCGTTTGAGGTTTCCAATTCCCCATGAGTTTGTATGCCAGGATATCTTCGTTGAGTTGGGTAGCTTGGGCAAGGGCTCGGGTCATCAATTTTTGACTTACCCCAATTCTAAATCCACCGGTAATTAATTTAGTAAAGACAAACCGCTCATAATAATCTTGTTGTTGCCATTGCGCTATGACATATTTCTTTTTTTCGGCTTCCTCCTTTTTTTTAAGCGAGATCATGTCTTCCAGATAAGC
>CAZJWI010000175.1:0-3280 GCA_964549485.1 uncultured Flavobacteriaceae bacterium | reverse complement strand
AATTCAAATGAATAGTTTTCAACTTAACATTAAACAAATAACAACTTAACAACATACAATGGCAAGCACTTCAGATATTAGAAATGGATTATGCATAAGATATAACAACGATATTTATAAAATTATTGAGTTTTTACATGTAAAGCCAGGAAAAGGTCCTGCTTTTGTTCGTACTAAAATGAAAAGTGTAACTACTGGTAAGGTGTTAGACAATACATTTTCGGCAGGTCACAAAATTGAAGAAGTACGTGTAGAGACGCATAAATTTCAATTCTTATATAACGATGGTGAGGGATATCACTTTATGAATACCGCAGATTACACCCAAATTGCTTTGCAAGAATCATCTATAGACGCTTCTGATCTGTTAAAAGAGGGTGAAGTAGTGACCGTACTGATTAATACAGAAGATCAGTCTCCATTGTCTGTAGATATGCCGGCAAGTGTCATTTTAGAGGTGACCCATACCGAGCCAGGGGTAAAGGGCAATACAGCAACCAACGCCACCAAGCCAGCTACCGTTGAAACCGGTGCTACAGTTAATGTTCCCTTGTTTATAAATGAAGGAGATAAAATTAAAATCGAAACAGAAAAGGGCACGTATAAAGAACGTGTTAAGGAGTAAATCCGATTTTGTATAAACTATTACTAATCCCGCCATTCTAGCGGGATTATTTTTTATATTCGTGTCGATGAAATTTTCAAAAGCACATACCTTAAAAGAAATTGCAACACTCATTGGAGCTACTTATGTTGGCGCCTCAGATTTTCCTGTTTTGGGAATGAATGAAATCCATGTGGTAACTCCAGGAGATATCGTTTTTGTAGATCATCCTAAATATTACGACAAAGCTTTACAAAGTGCAGCTACAGTTATTTTAATCAATAAAGAGGTGGACTGTCCTGAGGGGAAGGCCTTACTTATTAGCGATGATCCTTTTCGGGATTTTAATACACTTACTAACCATTTTAAGCCCTTTATTCCTGCAACTGCTACCATTTCGAGCAGTGCTGTTATAGCTTCGAGCACCCATATCCAACCCAATGTATTTATAGGGAATAATGTCACTATAGGTAAACATTGTGTAATCCATGCTAATGTGAGTATTTACGATGGTACCCAAATTGGAGATCATGTTACCATTCATGCTGGAAGTGTCTTAGGTGCTGATGCCTTTTATTACAAAAAACGGCCAGAAGGCTTCGATAAATTAAAATCGGGTGGTCGGGTTGTTATACACGATCATGTAGATATTGGAGCTGGCTGTACCATCGATAAAGGAGTCACTGGTGATACAACCATTGGAGCCGGTACCAAAATTGACAATCAGGTACATGTAGGACACGATACCGTCATTGGTAAAAAGGTACTCATCGCATCTCAAACGGGTATAGCTGGTTGTGTAATTATAGAAGATGAGGTGACCTTATGGGGACAAGTAGGAGTAACCAGCGGCATTACCGTGGGCGAAAAGGCTATTGTATCGGCTCAAAGCGGAATAAGTAAGTCTTTGCCTGGTCATAAGAGTTATTTTGGATCTCCTGCTGGAGAGTTTCGCGAGAAGTATAAAGAACTTGCCGCCTTGCGACAGGTGCAACAATTATTAGATAAATTAAAGCAGTCATAAATGAGTTCAAGTCCTAAACAAATAGTAGCAGATTTTTACAATTCGGATTTTTTTAACCAAAGTGAAAATGTCGAAAAATACCTTCATCCTGACATGGAGTTATTTTGGAATGCAAGAACAGGTTTTTTGCATCAGAATCGAGAGGAAGTACTTGCAACGACCATAGAGGCTGGTAAGTCTTTTGATTCGGTAAGAGCGCATATAACACATTTGTTGGAAGATGGGAATACAGTTACCATTCGTATGACCTATTTTGTAAAGACAATTGAGGCGCCTAACGAAGAGTTTCCAGTGGCACACTTTTTTGCAATCTGGGAAGTAAAAGACGGAAAATTATACAAGGGCTATCAAATGAGTCAGCCACCAGAAGAAGAACCCGAAGCTATGACTTCTTGGATGTAAAATTCTATGTAAAAATACTTCATAGTACGCTGTCAAAGGCTTACTTTTGTAAGGCAAAATTTAAATTAAACCAATGAGCGTTTTAGTCAATAAAGATTCAAAAATTATTGTTCAAGGATTTACGGGTAGCGAAGGTACTTTCCACGCTGGCCAAATGATAGAATATGGTACAAATGTCGTAGGCGGTGTTACTCCAGGAAAAGGAGGACAAACACATCTTGACAAGCCAGTCTTTAACACTGTTAAAGAGGCTGTTGATACTGTTGGAGCCGATACTACAATTATTTTTGTGCCGCCAGCTTTTGCTGCCGATGCTATTATGGAAGCTGCCGATGCAGGGATTAAAGTCATCATAACGATTACAGAAGGTATTCCTGTGGCAGATATGATTAAAGCTTCAGATTATATCAAAGGAAGAGATTGTCGTTTGGTAGGACCTAATTGCCCAGGTGTAATAACACCAGAAGAGGCAAAGGTGGGGATCATGCCAGGCTTTGTCTTTAAAAAAGGTAAAGTAGGTATCGTGTCTAAGTCAGGAACACTTACCTATGAAGCTGCCGATCAGGTTGTAAAACAAGGTTTAGGAATTACCACTGCTATCGGTATTGGAGGAGATCCAATTATTGGAACAACTACAAAGCAAGCTGTAGAGCTATTAATCAATGATCCAGAGACCGAGGCGGTTGTAATGATCGGTGAAATTGGAGGTCAATTGGAAGCCGATGCGGCTCAATGGTATAAGCAAAGCGGTAGCAAGAAACCTGTGGTTGGATTTATTGCAGGAGAAACCGCACCAGCGGGAAGAACGATGGGGCACGCCGGAGCTATTGTAGGTGGATCTGACGATACCGCTCAAGCAAAAAAGGCAATTATGCGCGACTGTGGTATTCACGTTGTAGATAGCCCAGCCGAAATAGGTAAAAAAGTTGCTGAGGTGATGGGATAAATCATCTTTCAACGATCTAAAATAAAGGGAAACCACTTGAATTTTCAAGTGGTTTTTTTGTGGATAGGCCTTTGTTAATTCTTATATTTGAGTAGTTGTTGTGTGATCATGCACAACGAGTAAAAGTCCAAGGAAAGTCAAAAAAACAATCCAGTCCAATTTATTAGATAAACACAGTTACGTATGAAATTACTCGAAGGGAAGACAGCGATCATCACCGGAGCCAGTCGTGGTATAGGTAAAGGAATAGCCGAGGTTTTTGCCGCACATGGTGCCAATGTTGCTTTTACTTATAGTTCTTCTG
>CAZJWI010000174.1:0-6827 GCA_964549485.1 uncultured Flavobacteriaceae bacterium | reverse complement strand
AGCGACGGGGCTCACCTCTTCCCATTCCGAACAGAGAAGTTAAGCCCGCCAGCGCCGATGGTACTACAATCGTGGGAGAGTAGGTCGCCGCCTTTTTAAGGTCTGATTCTAATAAGAGTCAGACCTTTTTTTATGCCCTAAATCCTGCCAATCACAAAGCAATTACAAACCAGCGCTTAGAAGCTCCATCTCTTAGAGTCTGATGCTAATTGTATTGCAAAAGATTATTATAAACTAATCGTACGTATGGTGAAGATCGTACCACTATCGCAGGGAGCCTAGTCTCACCGCCTTTTTAAGGTCTGATTCTAATAAGAGTCAAACCTTTTTTTATGCCCTAAATCCTGCCAATCACAAAGCAATTACAAACCAGCGCTTAGAAGCTCCATCTCTTAGAGTCTGATGCTAATTGTATTGGAAAGGTTTTGTAAACACTAATCGTACTTATGGTGAAGATCGTACCACTATCGCCGGGAGCCTAGTCTCGCTGCCATTTTTTATGCCCTAATCTCAGCAAATCAGAAAGCAATTACGACCAAAGTGAAGAAGCTCCATCTCTTAGAGTCTGAATCGCAAGAGGGATAGCAGCGGTTACCCTGCAGCCTTCAAGGCGAAGCGTAAAAGCGAATAGCCCGGTAACGCTGTAAGCGGTACTTGCCCAAATACATAAATATGACTGAGTGCAGAAGCGTAAGACTATAAAGAACTATTGTAATATAGACAACGAATAGTTACAGAATGCAAACAGCAAAGTGGCTTTAATCATGAAAAAGCGAGGGCTAGGGCATAAGCGTAAGGCGCACCTTATTCAAATAGTAGCTCGATTTACCTTCTCCTATGCCCACATAGATAGCAATAGGGGTAAGGACTTGTTCAAAAACCTAGAGAATAGTTATTGTATCAATAGCTTTTCTACGGTCTGACCTATTTTGACAAAATAAACGCCTTTAGCAAAGTTGCGTACTTCAATTGTTTGATGAAGTATTGGTGACATATTTTGTTTACTCTGGATCAGTTGGCCACTAATGGTGTAGATTTCATATTGGCTGAAAGCCTGAGCACTACTTATAGTGACTGTAGATCGCGCAGGATTGGGGTAAAGACTAAAAAGCACTTGATTCTGGTCATCAAGACTAAAGGTACCCCAGGTATCTTCTGCCTGCGGGCCTCCCCAAATACGAGTAGCCAAAGCAGGATTGTCAATAAAAGGATTTCGACTTCCATATTCGGTTTCTAAACGGGGGTTGCGTTGCTCTTCTACTGCCGATACAGGGTCTTCTGCATTCCATTGTAAGAATAACTGTAGCATGTCTGTACTCCCTTGAGTACTTCCAACGCCTACAAATTCGGGCAGACAACGATCACCATAACGCAAATACATATACATCACTATTCGGGCTGCATCACCTTTCCACTCGTCTCCAGGATACCAGTTACCTGAGCCAACATCACCAGAATTACCAGAACCATTAGCAAATTTTTTGGATCCTCGATTGCCATTGCGCTGCACATCACTAGGACGCAGGTTATGAGGATCTGCAACGATACCAACGGCACTATTGTTGGCACTTCCCATGGATGGATTGGCCAAGCTACGGGGAAAAGTATGCTCTCTATTATATTCGCAATTGCTTCCACCAAAATTGTCGTTATCTCTGGTTCTGTCTGTAGTACAATTGCCATCATTATCGTCAAATCCGTAAATGAGCAAAACCTCACTGGAATTGTCTGGATTGGCGTCGGTAATTTTGACCGTATCTCTAAAGTCACCATAGGTATAATTGACATTATAGGAAGATACTTTTTGTTGTAATTCGGTATAAAGTGCTTGGCCTTCAAGACTCAAATCAACATCATTGTAATAACTCTGTTGTGCCTGCAGAATAGCAGGAACCAGTAATAGAAAGAAAGTAATTTTTTTAAGCATGTTCATAGCGGGTATAATATTTTTTGGGAAAAATGTAAATGCTGTTTTTTTTGTATAGTTTTTCTTTAAGATTTGCTTGATTCAGTGTCGGCTTTACGCTCCATAAGTGCCATATAAAAACCGTCAAAACCGCTTTTGGCAGGACTAATTCTCTCGTCTTTGATCAAAGAAAACAATCCGCCCTGTTGGGTTTGTAGGAATTTGTGAACTTGTTCTTGATTTTCTTGTGGAAATATAGAACAGGTGGCATACACCAGCTTACCACCAGGCTTAACGATCTTGCTATAAGACTGTAATAATTCTTCCTGACGGCGTATAATTTTTTCCATAAAATCAGGCTGCAATTTCCATTTAATATCAGGACTGCGTTTGATGGTACCTAGCCCTGTGCACGGGGCATCAATTAACACGCGATCTGCAGTTGCATAAAGCTTTTTAAATACCTTGGTTGAGTCTATCACTCTAGGGGTAATATTATGCGCTCCGGCTCGTTTGGCACGACGTTTAAGTTCTTTAAGTTTACCTTCATAAATATCCATTGCGATAATTTGCCCTTTGTTTTCCATAAGAGCGGCTAGATGCAAACTCTTGCCTCCAGCTCCAGCACAAGCATCAACAACACGCATACCTGGGGCCACATCTAGAAATCGAGATACCTTTTGCGACGAGGCATCCTGAACCTCAAAATGCCCTTCCTTAAAGGCGGCCTTGGTAAAGACGTTTTGTCTGGTGACCAATTGCAATGCATCTGGATGGCCATCAATTAAAGTGGTATCAATGTCTTGGTCTGCAAGAGTGTTGCGCAAGTCTTTAACTGTAGTTTTTAAGGTATTGGCACGCAATACTACCGGGGCCTGTTGATTGAGTGCAGCAAGTTCTTCATCCCAATGTTTGCCCAACGATTTTGATCCCAACTCGTCAAGCCAATCTGGAATAGATTCTCGGTATTTTCTAATCTTCGAAAGTTCATCAAAACGGCCTTTAATACGTCTAGTAGGTATGGGCTCGATTTGTTTCCAATCTGGAACCTCTATACCTCGCAAAGTGGCCCAAACTGCAAAAAGTCTAAACGCATTAGCCCTTGAAAAAGGGGCTTTTACTTCTGCAATTTCGGCATAGAGTCGTTTCCAACGCACGATGTCATATACGGTCTCTGCGATAAAACCTCGATCACGGGATCCCCAGCGTTTATCTCGCTTCAGCGTATTTTTTAATACTTTATCGGCTTGTTTACCTTCGTTAAATATTTCTTGTATGGCATCAACGGCGGCAAATACCAAGTTTCGGTGCAATTTCATAATTTCAATTCTGCTGCAAAGGTATTGCTTCTAAAGGATATAGTGGTATTTTTAATAAAAATTTGACCATGAGAATAGTCCTCTTTTTATTCCTCCTTTCTAGTGTGAGCTGTCGCGAAAATAAAACAGACACTACCCCTGACTTGGCTTCCCAATTCCAGGTGGCTGTCTCAATGACGCCTTTCACAGAAGTGGAAATAACACAAATATTTACAGACTCTATAAGCGTTAGAGCCATGGCTGTTGATGGGTCTTCTGTTTTCTTTGCCGGTGATAAAGGTTTTTATGGACAATTAAGTAGTACCGCACCAACCCTACAACACATACGACAAATGCGTCGTAAGTCAAGTGATACCTTGCCAGATGAGGCTCAGCCTCATGAGCCTGCAGTACCCTTTAGAAGTATTGCTGTTACAGACACCCACTATTTCATATTGAGTATTGGTAGTCCTGCTTTTCTGTACAAGGTTGATCGTCAAACTGGTGAATACCGCGAGGTTTTTAGAGATGATCATCCGGCGGCCTTTTATGACAGTATGGAGTTTTGGAATCAAAATGAGGGTATTGCCATGGGAGATCCACAAGAGGGCTGTTTAAGAGTCATCATTACGAGAGATGGAGGCGAGACTTGGAAACCGCTATCATGCTCACAATTACCAGCTACTGTAGCGGGGGAGGCGGCTTTTGCAGCAAGTGATACCAATATTAGTATTGTGGGAGATCAGACATGGATTCTCTCGGGAGGTATAAAATCTCGTGTGTTTTATTCGCCAGATAAGGGTAAAAGTTGGAGTGTGACTCCCACACCTTTACTACAAGGCGGCCCTACTCTGGGGGGGTATAGCATGGATTTTTACAATGATGAATTGGGTATTATTTACGGAGGTGATTATACAACACCTAGTCGCAATCTCAGAAATATAGCCATCACCCGCGACGGGGGTTCTTCTTGGCAAACCCTTGCCGATAGTACCAATACTGGATACCGAAGCTGCGTACAATTTGTACCTAAAGCAGGGGGTAAGCATATTGTAGCAATAGGCTTTCCTGGTATTTCCTACTCGGCAGATGCCGGAGAGACTTGGCGTCTACTGTCTAAAGAACCTTTTCTAAGTATTCGTTTTGTCAATGATAGTATTGCCTTTGCCAGTGGCCGAAATCGGATAGCTAGATTATATTTTAAATAATTAGTTGCGGTTATTTCTACCCCCGCGACCGTCTCGTAATCGGTTTAACAAACGGCGTTTAAAGTCTTCTTCTGTCTTTAATAAAACCAATATCTTTTTTGCAGATAGGGTTTGTCTTAGCGATTTGATCAAGCTCGACTTTGCCTCTAATTTTTGACGTTCAATTTCTTGTATTTTTTCTAAGGTTTGTTGGGCTTCATTATCTGTTAGTGCCTGCCAATCATCGCGAACCGATCGCAAGAACTGTCGTTCTGAGGCCAAGATCGTGCTCATTTTATCTTGATAAACATTGTATATAGGCCAAAAAGCTTGTGCTTCTTTTGGGTTTAATTCAAGACGTTCTGTGATAAAGGCTATTTTGAACGCTTTAACTTTATCTTGACGTTGGTTTTGAGCCACAATGACCGTGGTCAAAAATAGGGCTATAATAATACTTAACTTTTTCATGTATTTATTCTATGCTTAGTTGGTATAGGTTGTCAATATCTTCTAAATAATCAATTAAAATCTCGTCGGTAAGCACCTCAGATGTGGTAGATAGTTCATTTATAGCTTCTTCGGTGAGTAAGCTACTGAGCTCTGAAGTATGCATATTATAACTCTCTGTAGTCATATAAGCCTCAATACTAGCCATGTCCAAACTCTCAAAACTAAGAGAGGGTTCTTGTTTGGGTAGTCCAATTAGACTGATAAGCAGTATAAGTGCCGCTGCAATAGATAAACCACCATATAGAGATAGATTAGACCAGTTGGACAGTTTTCTCGTCTTTCTGGCCGTATAGATCGTCTTTAAAGCTGGTGATGCCATTCGATCTGCCACAGATTCAAAATATGCGTCAGGTGTTGAGAATCCAGCCTCCACCTTGCCGCCAAGGAGTCGTTCCAACTCAAGCTGATCGGCCAGAGACACTTCAAATGCTTCAAAGTATCCCTCTGGAAGAGCATATGAATCTTTATTTGTATCAAAATCGTTGGGTGTCATACTACTAAGACTGTTTTAGCGTCAAATGGTTTAATGCGTTTTTAAATGAGATGTTATTTTTTTGACAGCGATGTGATAAGAGCTTTTTAAGGCCCCCACCGAAGTTTCCAAGATTTCACTCATAGCATCATAGGTAACCTCTTCAAAATACTTCATTTGAAATACCTGCTGCTGTTTTGGGGGTAAACTGGCAATGGCTCGCTGTAATTTATATTGAATGTCACTACCTTCAAAATAGACATCACTTTCGAGTTGATCGATTATGCGGGTCTGTAACTCCTCCGAAGATATAGATAGTTGTTTGGCTCGTTTGGCTAAAAAGGTGTAGGATTCATTACTAGCAATTCGGTAAAGCCAGGTGTACAATTTACTGTCCTCTTTAAAACTGTTGATGTTACGATATACCTTGATAAAGACATTTTGAAGTACATCGTCTGCATCTTCGTGATTTTTTACCAAATGGCGTATATGCCAATACAAGCGCTCTGCATAGCGCTGCGTTAAAAGCCTAAATGCCCCACTATCACCTTTCTTTAAAAGACTGACCAATTCCTGTTCTGACATGCTTGTTGTGCTCACGCGCTTTGGACTCAAGATAATAGAAAAGGTTTAAAAAGAAGTGTCATTATTTGAAATACCTAGATTAAAACGATCATGAGACTTTAATAATTTTATAAGTGCGGTCCGATTAAATCGACGAAATGCATAAAAAATCAGATAAAATACACAAAATGCTTGCATAGGTTGAAAAACTATTTTACATTAGCAGCATCATTATTGTGAACCCCAATTCATATAGTTGATTTTGATTAATAGCAACATTTAATATCACAACCCCAATAGTGGTGTTAAAATTTGCCTACTTATTTAAAAAAGGAGCCATCGGGCTCCTTTTTTATTGTTAGATCTTCCAGTAGTTGTTTTTGACCTTTGGGTCTTTAGGCCAACGATTGCATCTCTACAAGTTTGTGGTAAGTGCCTTTTTTTGAGAGTAACTCTTGATGTTTACCTTGCTCTACAATTTCTCCTCTTTGCATCACGATAATTTGATCAGCCTTTTGAATAGTTGATAAGCGATGCGCAATAACTAGGGAGGTTCTATTTTTCATCATATTTTCTAAGGCCTCTTGAACCAGACGTTCACTTTCTGTGTCTAAGGCCGATGTGGCCTCGTCCAATATCATTATTGGAGGATTTTTAAGGACTGCACGCGCAATTGAGAGTCGTTGTTTTTGACCACCGCTTAACTTATTACCGCTGTCACCAATATTGGTATCAATACCTTGAGGGAATTCGTTTACAAATTCCCAGGCGTTTGCCACTTTTAATGCATCAATAATTTCTTGAGTACTAGCGTCTTCTTTGCCTAAGGTGAGATTACCGCGTACGGTATCATTAAATAATATAGCGTCTTGTGTAACTAGCCCCATTAG
>CAZJWI010000173.1:0-12994 GCA_964549485.1 uncultured Flavobacteriaceae bacterium | reverse complement strand
AATCATTTTGGCGATTATTTCGCGCAGAATTTCTGAGGTACCCCCTCCTATTGGGCCTAGCCTACTATCCCTTAGCATTCGCGCCATTGGATATTCTTCGATATATCCATATCCACCTAGCATTTGTAGACAATTATCAATGACCTCATCGGCAATTTTGGTAGCCGTCAATTTTGACATAGTTGCTTCTTTAACGACATATTCACCTTTATTAAGACGATAGGCTACAGAATAATTAAAGGCTTTTGACATCTCCACCTCGGCCATTTGCTCGGCAATTTTGTGGCGCAGGGCTTGAAAACGATCTATAGTCTTTCCAAAGGCGGTTCTTTCTTTCATATAGCCAAGGGCGTACTCAATGGCAAACTCGGCTCGTGCGTGCGCGTTTATCCCCATTATAAGACGTTCTGAGGCAAAATGCTGCATGATGTAGCCAAATCCTTTATTCTCTTCACCCATCAAATTGGCCGCTGGGACTTTGACATTGTCAAAGGCAATCTCTCCAGTATCAGAAGCTCGCCAGCCTAATTTGTCTAATTTGGTCGCTGATATACCAGGCATATCCCTGTCAAGAACAAATATACTCATCCCTTTACCTCCTAGCTCTGGAGCCGTTTTGGCCGCTACGACCAAATAATCTGAATACACTCCATTGGTGATAAAAGTCTTAGAACCATTAATAATGTAATAATCGCCATCTTTGACCGCGGTGGTGCGCATTCCAGCCACATCACTTCCACCAAAGGGTTCGGTGATACACAAACAACCTATTTTATCTCCACTAATACTAGGAGTTAAATATTCTTCTTTAATACGCTCGTCGCCTTCTGCATTAATATGCGTCATAGCCAGATAGGCATGCGCCCACATGGCGGCGGCAAAACCACCAGAATTTACACGCTGCAGTTCTTCCAAAAATATAACCGTATAGAAGAAATCCAGCCCCATACCTCCGTAGGCTTCTGGGTAGGCAATTCCAAAAAAGCCCATATCCCCCATCTTTTTCCATATGCTGCGATCTATGGTGCCCGAAGCCTCCCATTTATCGACCTGAGGCACTACCTCTTTTTGCAAAAAGTCTCGTAAACTTTGACGAAAAAGATCATGCTCTTCCGTGAAATATAATTCTGTCATTTTTCTTTTTTCTTTTAGAGAAGCACTTGGAGTAAGGCTCCTATTTCATAGCGATTATTCTACAGACAAATATAACTGAATTCTATCGAATTTATAGGCTGTCATCCCCTCCAAATTCTTGAGTTCTTCCAGGCTTTTAATACCCTCATGCAAAAGGCGATAATCAACGATTTCTTTGGCCAGATCGAAGTTGAGTAAAGGAATTGTCGACAAATCTGAAGCCGAAGCCGTGTTGACATTTATCAATGAAATAGCAGGTTTCTCTTTTACCGTATAGTGGGCCAAGATCGCTCTTTTGACAGCAGTGCTCACACCATACACATCGTACAATTGCTGATCGATTTGATAGCCTCCTATTTTATTAATATGCCGTAATACCTTTTGAGCTATTAGACTATCTACACCTTCTATTTGAAGTAATTGATTTTCTGTGATACTATTGAGCGCTGCTTTTTCGGCTTTGGTCTTCCATCTCCGCTTGCTAGAAGTATGAGATGTAGCCTTTTTATTAGTTACCCATTTTGGAAATTTAAAATAAGGACTAATTACCAACAAAAGACTGTCAGAGACCTTAGTGACCTGTTGGAAATCTCGGCTCGAATTAATCCAGATCCCGCTTTCGCGAAAGCGGTGTAATCTGTCAATTTCTTGAACAGACATCCCTAGAGTATAGCCTTTAAAATCACTTATAAAATTTGGGTTGAAGGGGTAAATTTTAGGAACAGCGGCGCGTCGTTTTTCTGCCTTCGCTTGTGCAATTTGAGCGTTCCAGATAGCCAAATCTTCGGCTTCTTGCGGCGATAACAAGGGTTTTACATCAGGGGTATAATAATAGCTTGCCACTACTACGGCCATGATGAGAGCCAATAAAAACAAAATCCCATTTCGTTTTTTTCTGTCGTAAACGAAATGGGATTTGAATGTGTTCATACCTTTAAGTTTTAGGCGCGTCTTGCCTTGCTTTCCTTAATGGCTTTTAAAAACTTATTGAGTTCTTCCTTAACCTTGGGCGCGAGTAGCACAATACCCACCATATTAGGAACCATCATAGCAAAAATCATCGCATCAGAGAAGCCAATCACCGACCCTAAACTGGCGGCTGCACCAATTACTACAAAGACACAGAATATAAATTTGTAGAGGTACTCCATCTTCTTAGAACGACCAAATAAGAAGGCCCATCCCTGAAAACCGTAGTACGACCAAGAGATCATAGTACTAAATGCAAATAACACTACTGCTATTGTTAAGACATATGGGAACCACGAAATTACTGATTCAAAGGCTCCAGAGGTTAGTAATATGGCCTGAGCGTCGTTAAGACCTGCATTGGCAGAGGTTACATTACCAGTAATGATCAACACCAAAGCGGTCATCGTACACACAACAACAGTGTCGATAAACGGCTCGAGTAAGGCTACCATTCCTTCACTAGCAGCATACTTTGTTTTTACTGCAGAGTGAGCAATAGATGCAGATCCAACACCAGCTTCGTTAGAAAAGGCGGCGCGTCTGAATCCTTGCACCAACACTCCAATAGCTCCACCAGCAATCCCTTCTGGTCTGAAAGCGCCATCAAATATTTGCACAAAAGCGTCTCCAACCATATCGTAATTGGCCAAGATCACAAATATGGATGCGGCAACATAAATAACCACCATAAACGGAACAATCTTGTCTGTCACTTTGGCGATTTTTTTGATCCCTCCAATAATTACAATACCTACCAAGACAGCCATCACTAAACCAAACAACCATCCTTTACCCGCTAGCACTGAAGCTTCTCCTCCAGTTATGTTTTGAACTAATTGAAAGGCTTGATTGACCTGGAACATATTTCCTCCTCCAAAAGATCCTCCAATAACGAAAATGGCAAACAGCCCAGCTAATACTTTTCCTAAACCACCAAGACCTTTGAGTTTTAGTCCTTTGGTTAGATAATACATAGGGCCTCCGTACACAGTACCATCGGCTTCAATATCGCGATATTTAACACCTAAGGTACACTCGACAAATTTGGAAGCCATCCCAAGTAAACCTGCAATGATCATCCAAAAGGTAGCCCCAGCTCCTCCAATAGATACAGCGATGGCTACACCAGCTATATTTCCTAAACCTACCGTTGCCGATAGTGCGGCTGTCAAAGCCTGAAAATGAGTCACCTCTCCTTCGTGCCCCTCTACGGCTATAGTTTCTATGGCATCACCTCCTGGAGTAGCATCTCCGGCTCCTACCATTGATTCGTGATGATCGATATCATCATATTTACCTCGTACAATATTGACAGATGTGAAAAAACCTCTAAAATTGATAAAATTAAAATAGATGGTAAAGAATAAGGCTCCTAGGATGAGTGGAAATAGCACCCAATAGACTTGTATATTTTCCCCGAAAGGGATTTGATAAAATATAAAATTGACAAACCAACCGGTGGCATTACCAAAGGCCTGATCAATTTTTTGGTCTATTCCTACTTCTTGCGCATTTTGGGCAAAAAGACTTACAGAGTGAAACAATCCAACAAGTACTAGAAGATATTTCTTCATCATATTTAGGTATTAGTTTTAAATTTTAATTCGGCTAGCAATATGCAAAAAAATGGCCCTTAATCAAAGCATTAGCCTGTAAAATACATGAAGCTTCCTATATTTTAAAGGTATCGTGTAAGTTGCGAATTTGATCAGGACGTCCTATGACGATGAGCTTAGAACCCTTTTCCAATACGAGATCTGCACTGGGGTTCACCAGGTATTTTCCTCCAGAAGATTTATACCCAATTATAGTACATCCCGTTTTATACCGCAGGTCTATTTCTTTAATAGTAGCTTCGACACCATCGGTACACACCTGATCAAAATTGATCTCCTCAACATTAAGACTATCTTCTTCACCCACCACCGATAAATTATCGAGAAATTCGATCAAATCGGGTACTACCACCAAAGAAGCCATATGATCTCCACCTATTCTGTTGGGCATAATGACATTATTGGCACCTGCCAATCGCAATTTTTTCTGGGAAGTTTCTACCTCTGCCCTACTGATGATTTTAAGATCGCTATTGAGCTGACGCGCACTTAATACCACAAAGAGATTATCGGCATCGTCGGGCAAGGCAGTAATTAAGGTTGCAGCTCTATCTACACCAGCCTCGAGTAATACTTCGTCTTCATTGGCATTACCTTTAACCATTAATAGATCGCTATCTTCATACCGCTCGACTACCGCTTCGTCGCGATCAATAATCACAAAGGCCTTGTTATATGCCCTGAGCTTCTCGGCAGCTTGTTTCCCATTTCGGCCATAACCACAAATGATAATATGGCCCTCCAATTGATCGATTCGCTTTTGCACTTGTTTGTGTTTTAGAGTTTTATATGAATTTTTACTAATGATATATTCGGTAATCACGGAGATGGTAAAACCCACTATCACTACACTGCTTAATATGAGAATAATAGTAAATATTTTGGCCTCTGGCGTCAAGGGGTTTACCTCTGCAAATCCCACAGTGGTGATAGTGATCACGGTCATATAGATCGCGTCTACCCAATTGTAATCTGCAATAAACCGATATCCTAACACACCTACCAATAACGTAGTAAAGAGCAAGGTGAGCGCTCCAAATAATTTGTTTTTATAAAAATTAGGGATGATCATCATAAATCAAAAACAGAGGTTCTTTTGGTGTAGACCAGATCTTTTAATTTTAAAACAAAGGCAGATGTCAGATAAAGTGCAAAGCCAACTCCTAAGGTGGCAAAGGATACGTAGATAAAAAACAAACGCACATTTTTTGCCCGCATACCTAATCGATCTGCCAGACGTGAAGAAACATAAAAGCCATGCTTTTCAAAAAAATGACGAATATTATAAACAAATGTAAGCATGGTCCAAAATACTAAATTGTATCGGTATTTCTTGTTTTTAGAAAGTTTGAATTGAAGATAAAAAGATTTGCGCTAGGTATAACTCTGGACAATGATCAAATTACAGCAAAATCCCTACATAATTGATGGGCTTGTATCCAAAAGTAACTTTAAGGATACGCCTAAAAATGCGTAAATTTGCGAAAATTCAATGCTGTGAAATTTAAACTAGAATCCGACTTCAAACCCACAGGAGATCAGCCTGATGCTATTAAGGCTCTTGTGGCAGGAATAGATCAAAAAGAACCCTATCAAACTCTTTTGGGGGTGACCGGAAGTGGGAAGACCTTTACCATTGCTAACGTCATTGGACAAACCGAAAAACCAACCTTAGTGCTGGCCCATAACAAGACCTTAGCAGCTCAGCTATACAGCGAATTCAAGGCCTTTTTTCCAAATAATGCAGTCGAGTATTTTGTGTCCTACTACGACTACTATCAACCTGAGGCGTATATCCCGTCTTCAGGAACCTATATAGAAAAAGACCTCTCCATCAACGACGAAATAGAGAAAATGCGACTCAGTACCACAACGGCACTGCTTTCTGGAAGAAGAGATGTTATTGTTGTGGCCTCGGTTTCTTGTTTATACGGTATTGGAAATCCCGTAGAATTTCAAAAAAATATTACTGATCTTAAAAAAGATCAAATCATTGCGAGAACTCAGCTTCTCAAACAGCTGGTACAGAGTCTTTACTCCAGAACCGAAGGCGAGTTTAATCGCGGTAATTTTAGAATAAAAGGCGATACTGTAGAGGTATACCCAGGTTATGCAGATATTGCCTATCGCATACACTTCTTTGGTGATGAAATTGAAGAGATAGAAGCCTTTGATCCAACAACAAGCGAGGTCTTAGAGCAGTATGAAAATTTGCGAATCTATCCTGCCAATATGTTTGTTACCTCACCTGATGTCCTTCAGGGTGCTATTAATATGATTGGAGAAGACCTGGTAAAACAGGTAGATTATTTCAAAGATATTGGGAAGCACCTGGAGGCCAAACGTCTGGAAGAACGCACTAACTTTGACCTTGAAATGATTCGCGAATTAGGATACTGCTCTGGTATTGAAAATTATTCGCGCTATCTCGACGGGCGTAAGCCAGGCACACGTCCTTTCTGTTTGCTCGACTTTTTTCCTGATGATTATCTCATGGTGGTTGATGAGAGCCATGTTACGGTATCACAGGTTGCGGCTATGTACGGCGGCGACCGCAGCAGAAAAGAAAATCTGGTAGATTACGGATTTCGCCTACCAGCTGCAATGGACAATCGACCGCTCAAATTTGAAGAGTGGGAAATGATGCAAAATCAAGTCATCTATGTTTCGGCTACTCCGGCCGATTATGAACTACAAAAGTCTGAAGGGACCTATGTTGAACAAATTATTCGACCCACCGGTTTGTTAGATCCCATAGTCGAGGTACGACCATCTCTCAATCAGATTGACGATTTAATTGAACAAATTAATGAGGTGGTAGCGCGTGATGAACGCGTTCTTGTGACTACACTCACTAAGAGAATGGCCGAAGAATTGACAAAATATCTCAGTCGTATCAATATACGAACCCGTTATATACATTCTGATGTAGATACGCTGGAACGTGTAGAGATTATGCAAGACTTAAGAAAAGGCCTATACGATGTTTTGGTCGGGGTTAATTTATTAAGAGAAGGTCTGGATTTGCCCGAAGTATCTCTAGTAGCCATACTCGATGCAGACAAAGAAGGTTTTTTGCGCTCTAATCGATCATTGACTCAAACCATAGGGCGGGCAGCCCGAAACGTAAATGGTAGGGCCATTATGTATGCCGATAAAATTACGCGTAGCATGCAAGAAACTATAGATGGCTCAGATTACAGACGTAAAAAACAACTTGATTATAACAGCAAACACAATCTATCACCAAAAGCTATTAAAAAGTCACTAGACAGTGCGCTTACGCGAAAATCTACTTTTAAAGCCGAGGCGGACGTCTTAGTCAATCTTGCCGCTGACACACCCAAGGAATATCTGAGCAAGCCAGAATTAGAAAAGCGTATTAGAGATACGCGAAAGGCGATGGAAATTTCGGCCAAGGAGTTAGATTTTATGCAAGCTGCTAAATTGCGTGATAAAATTAAATCGCTTCAAGAAGAGCTTAAAACACTGGCCTAGTGTGAAGGTAATAAGACGCTGAGATCCTTCTTTCCCTGTATGATTGTAAGAAAACATTGACAGGTATGTTAAAATTGCCTAGAAGCGTAACAATTTGAATGATGTGCCGTCTTGTTATTATAAGCGGCATTTATTTGCGCCTATAGTATGTTATACAAAGTAATAGGTATAACACATTCATCAATCAAAATCAATCAATATGAAACAGTTAATTCTAGCTGTGGCACTCATTTGGAGTACCCTAGCATTTGCCCACACCTCAAACCCCGATGCCAAGATAGGGACGATCAAAGGCGTCGTAATTGACCAGGCCTTACAACAACCATTACCTTTTGTGACCGTATCGGTCAAAGATCAAAATGGTGCCATCTTAACTGGTGGTATCACCAACGATAGTGGATATTTTGAGATTAAAGATATTCCAGAAGGGACCAACACCGTAGATATCCAATATATTGGCTATAAGGTGTTTACAAAAACGATTAGTATTACCCGAAAAAATCGAGTAATAGATCTTGGTACTGTTACCCTCGAAGAAGAAGCAACTGGCCTGGAAGAGGTCACCGTTGTTGCCGAACGTACTACTATAGAACAGAAAATAGACAGAAAAGTTATTAATGTGGGAAAAGACCTGACCACTAGTGGCCCTACAGCTGGCGATATAATGAACAATCTGCCGTCGGTTAGCGTCGATCAGCAAACAGGCTCTTTATCCTTAAGAGGTAATTCTAATGTGCGGGTTATGGTAGATGGCAAACTCACTAATGTTCCTGTAGAGCAACTGCTCAAACAAATTCCTTCTACCTCTATCAAATCGATTGAATTAATTACTAACCCCTCTGCCAAATACAATCCAGAAGGTATGAGTGGGATTATCAATATCATTTTACACAAAAATGCTAATCTTGGCTTTAATGTCAATATCAACACAGGCTTTACCTATCAGGACAATCCAAAATGGAATACTGGTATTGATATGAACTACCGCAATGGTGATTTTAATTTCTACGGTAGCTGGGGCGGTAATTACAACAAAAACGCCAACTTTGGTTTTGTTGATAGACAGGAAGCCAACATTTTTCAAGAATTTGACATTTTTGACGATAGTAATTCTAATCTCGTAAAATTAGGCGTTGATTACTACATCAATGACAAGCACACGCTCTCTGTTTTTACCAACCAAAATTACTTTAACGGTTTTGTAAACGGTACTACTGCTGTAGACTTTGCCAATGACGCCAACGATGTACTACAAACCTTTGCCATAAGAAATGACAATACATCCTCTCAGTACAATCTTGATTATAAAATCAAATTTGATGAAGAAGGACATTCGATAGAACTTGAAGTAGACCAAAACATTTTTGAAGGAGAAGACGTAGGTTTATTCTTGTTTGACGGAGATGAAGTAGCCCAAGATTTTGGTGATCTTATTCCTACAGACCGCAGTCGTACTACCATCAACCTCGACTATGTCAAGCCACTATCAGAAACGCTCAAGCTAGAACTTGGTGCAGAGGCGCGCCTATTTGACTCTGAGATTGGTAGAACTACAGATCAACGAGTAATTAATCCGTTCAATCTCTCTACAGACCCCGATACCTTTATCAATTCACCTACCACGGCTTTTGACTATTCGCGAGACATTTATTCTCTTTACGCTTCTGCCAATAAGAAATGGGAGAAGTGGTCTGCTCAATTTGGATTGCGTTTTGAATCAGTAACAGTCAATGCAGATACTCGAGAAACTTTTGATCCAGGTGTTGTGACAGACGATCTATCTAACTTTGACACCGATCCTACGGTCGATGTTTTTCGCGAAGGCGATAGCGTCCTGCGTAAATTTGGCAATGACTATACTCAAGTGTATCCATCGGCTTTTATTACCTACAACCCTTCAGAAAAAAACCAGTATCAGTTAAGTTACAGTCGTCGGGTAGACAGACCAGGTATAGGGCAAGTAAATCCTATACGAGAATTTACAACTCCACTTATATCGGCTTTTGGTAATCCGAGTTTGATCCCACAATTTACTAACTCTCTGGAGGTAAATTACACCCGCAATTTAGAACGAGGTTCTATTACCACAGGGGTATTTTACCGTTCAGTATCTGACATTATTAATCAGGCCTTATTGTATAACCGTACCGACCCCAATTTGAATAGTTTGATCTTTACCAATGACAACTTTGACGATACCTCATCCTATGGAGTAGAAGTCTCTTCAAACTATAAGGTAACCGACTGGTGGAGTTTAAATGCGAGTTTTGATCTATTTTCACAGACACAAAAATCCTTTGCCGAAACCATTGATCCATCTATAGAGAATCCAACGGTAGACGATATCACTAGTGCCAATTTTGAAGTAGATAATGTGGTTTGGAATTTTAGAGTATTCAATAACTTTAAGGCCACTAAAGATTTAACCTTTTCGGCCTTTGTATTGTACCGAGGTCCCAACAATAACATTCAATTTGATGTAGATGCTATGTTTATGACCAATATAGGGGCTCGTTATAATTTTTGGGGTGGTAAAGCTACAGCCAGTCTTAATTACAATGATATCTTTAATACCATGAAATTTCAAGCCACTGGGGTACGTCCATTTAATCAGCGCATCGAGTTTAACTGGGAAAGCAATACGATCAACCTTGGACTCTCTATGCGTTTTGGTAGCAATAAATACAGAGCCAAATCCAGAAAGCAGCGCGATAAGGATGAAAAAGAAGGGGGTGGTATATTTTAAATCATTCTCATATCTCTTTTTAAACTACTTAAAATACCCGAAAGTCTCGGGTATTTTTTATGCATAGCAATTTCAAAAAGACAAGAATTGAATATTTAATCGACGAAATGCGCAAAAACATCGTTAAAATACAGTATTCGTATTTTATATTCTTTTATATCTACTTAAAAGTTTCAAGGGTTATTTTTGTTGTTCAAAATTTCTGCCAGCCTCAATAGGGTTGTATTTAATGAAAAAAATATATGAAAATGAAAAATTACCTTTTTTTACTCTGTTTAATCTATAGCCTGCAAAGTGTGGGGCAAATTGCCTATCACGGATTTGAACAAAATGCTGGAGATACATGGAATGTAACATTTTCGACGCCACCATGTACCAATGGTCAAGATCGATGGGATTACAGCACATCCCTTTCTAGTATTATACCGAGTGCAGGAACGCAGTTTTGGGGAATCACCGACTTAAATGGCAATTGTGGTTCGGCAGGTGGCGAAACCATGACTTTCTCCAATATATCTGTAACAGGGCAGGTTGGGGTATTTATATCTTTTGACTATAATATTTTAGGATATGATCTTAATGACGATGTCTTTTACACCGTAGTGATTGATGGTATTGATCAGCCAGAGGTGCAACTCATTGATGGTGTCAATGGAGGTGGAGTATCTACAACTGGTTATGCTACCGAAACCATTAATATCCCTAACGGGTCCACTACAGTTGGCCTTCGGGTTCGTGTAGTTCAAAATGGTCCTGATTTTGCAGGTTTCGATAATTTTATCGTCGATGTAAATCCCTGTCCCAATACGACGACATACACCATTGCAGGGGGTTGGGATAATGGATTACCCAACGCCACTACAGAGGCTGTAATCGCCGAAGACTATTCTACGAACACAGCCAACATTACGGCCTGCTCTATTATAGTTAATGATGGTGCTACCTTAACTATCAACGCAGGTCAATGGGTATCTGTAGTTAATAACGTAGAGGTTGAAGGCTCCTTAGTTATAGGGCACGAAGGAAGTTTGGTCCAAACTGACGCTGCTGCACAGTGCTTAGTAGGTCCTTCTGGATCTATAGAAGTACGCAAAACCACCCCTACTCTTGCACCCTTAGGTTTTATGTTTTTGAGTAGTCCTTTGAGTGCTGAGACCAGAGATGGAGTCTACGGCAGTGCTTTTCGAGTAATTGAAGTGGTTTCTAGTAATTTTACGGTAGATCCTGCCCTTGAAACAACAGATCCAATGGATCCCTATTTTGGAGCCGAAATTTTTCTTGGCCCGGATAACTCTTTTTTATCCAACCTAACCGCAAGTGAAGCCCTCACTCCTGGAGACGGGCTTGTTGTATACCCGCAAGCAAGTATTACAGATGGTAACAGCTCGTATAACCTCACCTATTCACAAGGTCAGTTAAATACCGGAGATATTACCTACCCTATACAGTACAATGGACAGACCAAAGACAATTTTAATCTTTTGGGCAATCCGTATGCTTCGGCTATCGATATGGACTTACTTATCGATAACAATGATATGATCAATGAAGTCTATTTCTGGGAACATTTAACCCCGCCTAGTACATCCATTCCAGGATACCTAGATAACAACTATTCTATGGATGATATTTCAGTATATACCAAAGCGGGTGCAGTGGGTTCTGGTACTGCGGCCGACAATGGCGGAACAGCTCCAGGAAGATATATGGCTTCTGGACAAGGCTTTGCGATTAAAGCCATTGAAGGAGGATCGGCAAACCTGTTGTTTTCTAACAGTATGCGCGTTGTTGATAATAATGACCAATACCGTAATAGCGAAGACAAAGACAGAATCTGGATAAGTTTGCACAACCAAAAGTACGACCTTCACAGCACGAGCTTAGTGGCCTTCTTACCTGAGGCGAGTCCAAGAATGGACAAAGGTTTTGATGCGAGAAGAATTGGATCTAGTATTTCTTTATTTTCTAAAAGTTTGGAGGGTGACGCATTGAGCATTCAAGCCACCTCAGCTTTTGACAAAACAATGCAGTTAGAGATGGGGATGGCATCTGTGGTTGAAGAAAATTTACAATTTAGTATCGCCATACAAAACAAAGAAGGTGTTTTTGCTAACGGGCAAGAAATCTATTTGATAGATACTTATACTGGAGCGGTTACCAACCTTAACCAAAGTGATTATCGCTTTACTGCGGTAAATGGCATGCAAGACAATCGGTTTGTCCTGTCCTTCGAGGCGCCTGAACAACTCAGTGTTACGCAAGCTACATTGGCCTCTAGCCTACGTCTTTTCCCTAATCCTGCACAAGAGCGGTTTACAGTAATTAGCTCTGAGGATTTAAGATTTGAAAGGTTGACAATTCGCAGTCTGCAAGGACAAATAGTTAAATCGCTTTCGCTAAAGGATATGGATAAGCAGCAAACAATCTCCATAGGTGATCTTGCTTCGGGAATCTATCTTGTAGAAATTGCAAACAAATTTTCTACAACAACCAAAAAGTTGATCGTAGAATAATTCAAACTAATTTATACCTAAAAACGGCTACACCTCTGTAGCCGTTTTTTTATTGTAATAAGTCAGCGCCTACTAGTTGTAAAAACGCTGAAATATTTCTACCAGGCGTGTAGAGGGTATCATTTTGTGTTCATAATCATTCATCTCAGAGAGTATTTGCTCTATGGCTTCTGGTCTAATCCCTAATCGGAGCCCATAATTGCGTAAGGCATCTACCTCTACTACATGAGTATGATCATCTACATTCATTAAGAGCAATAGCCTGTGGAATTGTGTGATACGTTCGAGCTCTGTTTTGGCCACGACAGGCTTGAGCGGATTTTTAAATAACTGTTCCACTTCTGTTTGTGCAAGCCCCAGGCGGCTGGCTACAACATGAATAAATTCATACTCACGCTCGTGAATTTTGTTGTCTGCACTGGCCAGTGCAATCATATCAGAAATGATTTGGTGTTTTTCGTTTTTCACTTGAATGGACTTAAAAAAAGGTCTCGCAATATACTTGGAATTTCTAA
>CAZJWI010000172.1:0-2512 GCA_964549485.1 uncultured Flavobacteriaceae bacterium | reverse complement strand
GTACCTGGGGTTCTTTATATGAAAAGTTACCCAAAGATGATCAAGAAAATGCCGTAGTACATTCTCGAGTATTGGCTTCTAATGCCACTGGAAACATGATCAGAACGTCATCTGATAAGGTAATAGTAGTAGATGGTCTTTCAGATTACATCATTGTAGAGGAGGCAGATGTGCTCGTTATTGTGCCCAAATCAAAAGAGCAGGATATTAAAGAATTGCGCAATGCCGTGCAAGAAAAATACGGGAAGCATTTAGGATAATGGAAGAGCAAAAAACACCAGTAAACGCGACCAATACGCCCAATACTGATCCCAATCAGAATGAGGATTTGCGCAAAGAAGCCTTAAGTGTTTGGGAGCATATCAAAAAGTTTCTCAATGATTTATTAGATATTAGGCAAGATACCGATAGGGATGCAACCATAGAGGCGGTCAGAAAGGACATACCTTTTAAGGGTCACAATGCCTGGATTCTTATTTTTTCCATTTTTGTTGCGAGTATAGGTTTAAATGTGAGTAGTACAGCGGTTGTTATTGGAGCGATGTTAATATCTCCTCTAATGGGACCTATTGTAGGAATTGGGTTGTCTACAGCCATTAATGATGGAGATATGATGAAACGGTCATTCCTAAATTTGACCGTGATGATTATTCTTAGCGTTACTACAGCTTTTATATACTTTTCTTTCTCACCTCTAAAAGAACTCACTCCAGAACTCGAGGCAAGAACTTATCCTACCATCTTGGACGTCTTAGTCGCGATATTTGGTGGGTTGGCCCTTATCGTTGCCAAGACCAAATCGGGTACTATTGCTAGTGTTATTTTTGGGGTTGCGATTGCGACAGCTTTGATGCCACCCCTGTGTACAGTGGGTTATGGTTTGGCTCAAGCCGTAACGGCAAATCCCGAAGGCCTCAATTATGCCTTTGGGGCTATGTACTTGTTTTTAATCAATACTATTTTCATTGCCTTAGCTACCTTTATCGTATCAAAGTTGCTGCGATTTCCCCTTGTCAAATATGCCAATCAGAAAAAGCGAAAGCGCGTTGCGACCATTGCTACTATAGTAGCGATCTTGGTATTGGCACCAAGTGTGGTATTGTTTTATAACTTATTACAGAAACAGTTGTTTATAGGAAAGGCTACCGAGTTTATTACTGAGGTTATCATCAATGACGGTACAGAAATAATTAAGCAAACTGAAGATCCTTTGTCCCGACAGATTGACGTCTATCTCATAGGTAATTTAGTGCCTCAAAACAAAATCAACGAATGGGAGCGGAAGCTTACCGAAACCGAAGGACTGGAGTTATCTACCTTGGTCGTTCATCAAGGTGCCGATCAGGCCAATGCCATGGCAGAGCGTTTGAGTTCTGAGGTGCGTTCTGGCATTTTAGAAGAGTTATACGTCAAGAATACTGAGGCGCTTGTTTCTAAAGATGCGCAAATTGCCGTTTTAGAGCAGGAGGTAACCCAATTAAGAGGATCGGCCATACCATTTCAATTGATAAGAAATGAGGCTAAGATCAATTATGATGGGCTCACTCAATTTGGGTATGCCACACTAATTACTTCCAACTTTGAAAATGACGCAGATACCTTGGCAGTGGTAAGAGTGCGTTGGGCAGATTCTATTAGTCAAAGGATGAGGGAGCGTCAAGAAACAAAGATGAGAGAATGGCTTAAGACGCGCTTTGAGTTAGACACACTAGTAGTCGAGGGTAATCGTAAATAAGCTTAGCTAAATTTGCGAAGTTGTGCCTCGCGCACCATTTTAAATAAATTAGAAGAGTACACAAACTTAGTGACATCTTCATTATCGGTTTTGAATATTTGCGTTTTGTCACCTTGCCAGGCCAAATGACCCTGTTGTAGGTAGATAATCTTGTCTCCAATTTCCATCACCGAATTCATATCGTGGGTATTGATAATGGTTGTGATATCATATTCTATGGTGATTTCGCGAATCAAATTATCGATAATGGTCGCGGTATTGGGATCTAAGCCAGAGTTGGGTTCATCACAAAAAAGGTATTTTGGATTGTTGACAATAGCCCTGGCAATCGCCACTCGTTTTTGCATCCCTCCAGAAATTTCGGAAGGAAGCTTGTCGTTGGCATCTTGAAGGTTGACGCGATTTATGACCACATTGGCGCGTTCTCGACGTTCTTTACGCTTCATTTTAGTAAACATCTTTAGAGGAAACATGATGTTTTCTTCTACCGTCATCGAATCAAAGAGTGCACTGCCCTGAAAAACCATTCCCATTTTCTCTCGTAATTCTCGTTGTTCTTCAAATTCGAGATCTGAGTAAGGCTCACCATCGTAGAGTATCTGACCCTTATCGGGTTTAAACAATCCGAGCATGGTTTTTAGAAATACCGTTTTCCCAGAACCACTCTGCCCAATAATCAGGTTAGTTTTACCTTTCTCGAAAGAGGTAGAAATACCTTTGAGTACATGAACATCTCCAAAACCTTTATGTAAATTTTTTACTTCTATCATTAACTTA
>CAZJWI010000171.1:0-12296 GCA_964549485.1 uncultured Flavobacteriaceae bacterium | reverse complement strand
GTATGATCAATACTAGAAATGTGCTCCAAAACCAGTTACAACTACAACCAACGCTTTCTTTTGAATAGGTATAAGAGTATGATAAATAGGACAAACATAACCCCCAACAATACAAAATAACCGTAGCGGTATTGTAATTCTGGTATATATTCAAAATTCATCCCATAAATTCCAGCCAAAAAGGTAAGTGGTATAAAAATGACAGAGATCAAGGTTAGCAATTGCATCACCTTATTCATCTTAAAGCTAACTTCGGTCATCAATAAATCCTGGAGCCCATTGAGCATATCGCGATATGATTCGACACTATCCATAATTTGAATAGTGTGTTCGTATAAATCTCTTAAAAAGACGCTGTTTTCTGCAGCGATCACACTGCTATCTGATTTGTAGAAGCGGCCAATTGCCTCACGTAATGGCGCTATAGATTTGCGTATGACTAACAATTCTTTTTTAAGCGCGTGTATTTCGGATTTATTAGTCATTTCTTGGGTAGAGGTTATGTTGTCTTCTAGTGCTTCGATGACCTCTTCAACCTGATCCATTACCAGAAAATAATTATCAACGACAACATCAACAAGCGCATAGGCCAGATAATCAGCCTTTCGCTCTCTTATTCTGCCCTTGGCAGTGTTGATTCTCCTCCTGACACTTTCAAAAACATCACTTGAAGTTTCTTGAAAAGTGATTAGAAAACTACTGGTAAAATACATCCCAATATGCTCTTTGTGAATTTTCTTAGTCTGGGCATCAAAAGAGAGCGCTTTTAGGATCAAAAAATTGCCCTGGGTATATTCCTCAAATTTCGGACGCTGATGAATATCTACCGCACTTTCAAGCGCCAGTGGGTGGATAGAAAATGTCTTACCCATCAGTTCAATAAGGGCTGTATCCTGCATACCACGCACATCATACCAATCTACTTTATTGGATTTTTCAGGGACTAAGTGTATTCCTTCGTGACTATCGAGTACCACGTCATGTAAGCTCTTTTTATCGTATTGCAAAAAATGAGTCTCAACGCGTTCTACCGATTGGTCTCCAGTATATTGAATCGCCCCTGGCACCGATCCAATCTTTCGTTTTCTATGTAGCTTAGCTCTTATCATTCTGATTTGTTTTATAGACCAACGTGCGATGCGGAAATGGAATTTCTATACCCTCGTTGTCAAATCGATTTTTAATACTTTCCAATAAATCACAACCCATAGTAAAGGCATCGGCACTGTCTTTGGCCCATGACCAACCTCGCAAATTGACGGAAGATTCTCCCAAGGCAATCACCCGTACAGGTACTTGTGGCTGACCTTCTTCAATTTGGGTGAGAGTGCGGTTATCTATATTCATAGGATGCGCTAGAATTTCTTCCCTTATGATGGCTTTCGCCAAAGCGAGATCTGCATCGTAAGCAATACTCACATCTATCCACTTACAAATTTTATCATCACCAAAGTCGGCATTAGTGATCACCTCACTACCCATCTGGGCATTAGGTATGATAATACGTCTATTTTCAAAATCCCGGATAACAGTATGTCTTAAAGTTATATCTTCGACTACCCCCGCCTTATCCGCAATACGCAGTCGATCATTAATTCTAAAGGGTTTGAAAATGATGATAAATATCCCACTAATTATATTGCCTAACGCCTGTTGAGAAGCAAAACCTACAGCAATGGCCAGTACCCCAGCACCTGCCAACATGCTTTTGGCCAGTACACGCAATTGAGGCATACTATATATCGCAATGGCAATACCAACGATATAAATGATGACCACAACAGCCCTGCGCAGAAATTTGTAATTGGTAGGATCGCTATTTAGATCGTCGCTCATTTTGTGTATTTGACGTTTAAATATGCGATCTGTAAAATATCCCAAACACACCGTCGCAATTAATATGATTAGAGGGATGGTAATTGTTAATAATGAGGAATTCAGAAAATCTTTCATAAGCGGTAGTACATAGTAGAACTATCTAATAACAAATATCGTAAGATATGTGGTCGTCAAAATAATATGGGGCAACTATTTGTTAGCAAATTACGACTTCTCTACTCAAATTAACTGCAATGAGCACCAATGTGCTAAGTCAAAACAAAAAAAAGCCAGAAACAAAGTTTCTGGCATTCATAGCAATTTTATTTTAGTTTTATTTTCCTTTGGCGTCCTTAATCGCCTGAGCTTTCATGTTTTCATTAGGCACAATGCCTAAGGTCACACGTCTGTTAGCTGCACGACCTTCTGGGGTGGCATTGGATGCAGCGGGTTGACTCTCTCCATACCACACTGTTGTGAAACGTGAAGCATCTACGCCTGCCAGTGCCAAGTAAGATGTTACCGCATTGGCTCGTCTTTTTGACAAAAGCATATTAGAGGCATCGCTACCTACATCATCAGTATGTCCTGCCACTATGATATTTGTTTCTGGATATTCTTTCATTACGCCAGCCAGATCCCCTAGCATTTTTTGAGAGTCACTGTTGATCTCCCACTTGGCAGTTTCAAAAAACACACCAGAGTTTTCGTCAAAGGTGACCACAATACCATCATCAATACGCTCTACTTGTGCGCCTGGTATTTCCTCCTCTATTCGTTGGGCTTGTTTGTCCATTTTGTTCCCAATAAGAACACCAGCAGTACCTCCTACGACACCACCTATCACGGCTCCCAATTCTGAATTGTTCCCATCACCTGTATTATTTCCGATGATAGCTCCCAGAATGGCGCCAGAGGTAGCACCGATAACGGCACCTTTTTGTTTGTTATTTGCGTTTCTTGTAGCTTCACAACCTACAAATAGTGAGGCGCAAAGAGTGACAATAGCTACTTTCTTTATAATCGTTTTCATATTATTATTGGTTTTGTTGTTTCGTGAAATTCATTTTGATGGTAAAAGGCTTACCTTCTAATTGTACCTTCTGTTGAATGACTAATTCATCCTCAGATAAATAGGCGATAGACAAGCGGAAACCCTTTTCATCCATGGTCGAATTCATTTTTTCATCGGTTGGTTTTAAAATGATATCGTACGCATTTTCATTTTCTCCTGTCCCTGGTAAAGCCCACACAAAATAGCGCTTACCTGTAGGACATTTGGTATCGAGAATTTCGTAGTTTCCAAAGTTATTATTAGGTATAAATCTCCAGGTAGATCCTTCAAGACACTCGGCCGAAGTATCGTTAAATATGGTGACGTTAAATGTTCCAGCTCTATCATAGCTGATATCATTCAAGGTCCACATGCCTTTAAGCACTTTTCGAGATTCTTTTATAGTCTTGGATGATCCGCAGCTTGATAAGAATAGAGCACACAGTAAAAGCAATGCAATCTTTTTCATAAATATAATATTGGTTAGTGGTTTATTATAATGACAAACAGCTTAGCTATTTGACAGTACAAAGATGATTGCAAATTGCGTCAAAGTTGTTATAGAATTCTAATAAGAGCTTACATAATTTAATACTAAGTCCTAAGTAAAAGTGCTTTAAGTCAATGCACATCAGTGTATTAGGCAGGTTTCCAATATATGGCCGCGGAAAGCTAGAGAAGTGGAGTCAGATCAATTTGGGCTACGTAGGCCTATTTGTTTCTCCTACAACGCTCGCTACAGTATTTGACATGCTCCCAATCTTTGGCCCACTTTTTTCTCCACTTAAAAGGACGTTGACACACTAAACATATTTTTTCTGGTAGGTGCGCCTTTTTCATTTGTCGAAGCGAGGTACCTCATTGACGCGGGCATAAGGATAACGCGCCATTTTGGTGAATTCATAATAGGTATTTAAACCGGAAATTCCGACGCTGTCTGTAATTTCCAGGTCAACATCTTCAGCCTGGGCTACTTTAGTAGGCAATAGTAGATGTTCTATTTCACCTATAATGAGCACGGTGCCGTTTAAAGCAATGTCTATGGCTTTACAAAATCGCATGCCCATTTTGAACCCAGATTCTTTTACAAAAGGTGCCGAAAACCCATCGATAAATTCTTCGGTAAGACCACAACGCTCAAATTCTGAAATCTCACGATCAAACTTGGCAGAAGTGTAATGCGCATTTTTCGCGAAAGCGGGATGGATATGATTAATCGTATAATATCCATTTTCCATGATGTTATTATAGGTGTGGCGTGGCACGTCAGCAGTAGGTCGCATAATAAAACCAAGCAGGGGAGGATTGCTTCCCAAATGAACCACCGAACTAAAGATGGCGACATTAGAAATAGCGTCATTGCTCCTACTACCTATCAAATTTGCTGGTTTAATTCCAGTCACAGCATTAATGAGTTTGAGCCGTTGCACTTTGTCCATGTCATCTATGGCAGTACGCGTATAATGAGTTGTCATATTTTTTATATAATGGTGGTAATTAAGCTCCTTTTAGGTTTGCTACTGTTGTTTCTCAAACTCCTTCTTACACTTTTTCCAATACGAGAAAAAAGAAGGAAAATAGCCTGTCACATCAAACATCCAATCTCTTGGCTCTTCTATACCTCGAAAATGCCTGGTTAAAGGATGTTCTTTGTAAATTACTTGATTTAAATTATAGCTGCTTATAAGCGTGTCAAACTCGCCCACATAGATCTGAATATCTGGGATATTTTGGCTTAAAGCCAAAATAAAATCTAGAGGCTTCTGCCCTATGGGATATTTCTCAAAGTGTGACGGTTCTAACAATAATATGCGGTTGTAAGCCTTTTCATCGCGCCATTTAGGATCTAAATTATAGGTGGTATAAATACAAGTATCTAATAAGGGATTTATGTCCAATTTTTGGGTTGTGGGCAAAGGGGTTTTGAGTGGTAGGGCTACAGTTTCTTTTAAAACAGACGGCACATCCATCTTTGCGAGTTCCTCATAGCTTACATCCAGAAAACTACCTCGCTGTTGGGTATAACAATACTTATTTATATTGGCTTGATTGGCAATATACTTTTTATTGCTGTTACTGCCAGCAACCCATTGCCAGCTCAAGGCATTGCTAGCCCAATCACCGTCAAGAAGATGATAGTACATCCACCTGGCAGGAAGCCTCCAATGACTCTTACCAATATTACAACTCACACTGGCGATATACATACGCATATGGTTGTGTATATAGCCGGTTTTATAAAAATCTTTGATAGCCTGATCTATGGCTATAATACCCATCTGGCCTTCTACAATGGCAATGGGCATTTGCCAATGAGCAACCTCTTTTTGTGGATGTTTTAAATCGTCATTAATGGCATCGCCTTTGGCTATCCAAATTTGTTGCCAATAATCTCGCCAGGCGAGCTCTTGAACAAATTTTTCCATAGCGGGAAGTTGCCAACCTTGATCTAAGAGGTAGTGAAAAACTTGTTGAGTGCTTAGAAAACCGCGCGAGATGTAGGGCGATAACTGAGTCACATCGCCACTTAAAAAGTTACGGGTAGCAGCATATTTTTTTGGGGCTATTGTCTCTAACTTGGCAAAAATAGCATCTTGTTGGGTTGGAAAAGCCGATGGTGTTTGTGATTGAACAGACATATTAGCGCTTACTTATTTTGTTTCCACTTATAGCGCGTTGACGGCTGCACTTAAATCTCGAAATATCAGGATTGCGTTTTTTTAAATGCTTTTGGCTCACCCCACTATTAACCCGTTTTCTCCATCTTTTAAAACTGCTTTCTTTCAACTGAGTACGCATGAGCTTGATCACTTCTTTTTCTGGCAGTTCAAACTGAAAGGTGATGGCCTCAAATGGCGTTCGGTCTTCCCAGGCCATTTCAATAATGCGATCTAATTCTCTTTCGGTAAAGGGATAGGTGTGGTCTCTCATTGGTTATGCTAAGGCGTCAATTTGCTTCATGATCTCTTCGGCCTCAAACATTTTTTGATCACTTTGCTTTCTATTGGTCGTCGATAATTGATGCGCTTCTTTCATAAGTTTTTCATAGGTCTGTTGTAAACGCTCCTTTTTAGATTTCTTTTTAAATAGGCCAAACATAGTTTTTGGTATTTTTATGCTAGACAACTTATAGCAATGGTTATGTGAGATTGTGAATCGTATAAATTCGCTTTCGCGAAAGCGTAATCTAGCTCGTTCAAAGGTAAAAATACAATTTGTTTAATTTAATTTATTATTCTTTAAACAGATTAACGATTTTTTAGGGTTTGGGCGTAGAAGAATATTATAACAGATCACTTTAATTATATAAATCGCCTGTTCTAATTTAGACCTACTTTTGTAATATCAACCAATACGTATTTTTAAGAACTTACAATTAATGACTTCTAAAACATCCAATACACATACCGCACAAGGAGTCATCACCTTTATAGGTATCGTATTTATCCTCTATGTCCTAAAGCCACTTATTATGCCGCTTTTCTTGGCTGCAATCTTAGGTGTTATGGTTTTTCCGATACAGCGCTTTTTTGAAAGACGCTTAAGGTGTAATCGTTTATTGGCCACTTTGTGCTCAATTACGCTGATTTTTAGTACCACAGTAGTGCTATTTTTTGTCATTGCTAGTCAATTGCAGATATTTATGAATAATGGCAGTGAATACATTACCAAAATCTCCGAAGCCTATGGTGCTATTATCGCAAACATTGAAGAATCTTTTGATATTAGACACACCAGACTTGGAGGAGAACAATTGACTTTAGGTGAACTTATTCAGGGAAATTTTGACAAAGTTTCTACCGTTGTTGTTGAATCGAGCTCCATCTTTAGCGATTTGGTACTGATCCCTATTTACTTATTTTTCTTTTTATACTACAGACGTTTTTTTAGAAATTTTGCCTACCGACTTTTTAGTTCCTTATCAAAATCCTACATCAATAAGGTAATCAAGGAAGTCTATCATATTCAGAAAAACTACCTCAGAGGCCTGATTACTGTAATTGCCATTGTAGGGGTGCTCAATAGTGTAGGACTGTTAATTTTAGGTATAGACAATGCTATATTTTTTGGATTTTTTGCCGCCTTGCTTCTAGTGATACCTTATGTGGGCGTCATTATCGGATCGCTGCTTCCCGCCCTGGTAGCGTTAGCCACCAAAGATTCTTATTGGTATGCTATAGCGGTGATCGCTATTTTTGGCTTTATCCAATTTATTGAAGGATATTTTATTACCCCAAAAATTACGGGATCTAATGTGAGTATCAATTCTTTTATGGCCATTTTTGCGCTTATCGCCTTTGCCATGTTGTGGGGTATATCGGGCATGATAGTCGCATTGCCCATAACGGCCGCCTTAAAAATTATTTTTGATCATTCTAAACGTTTTGCGGCTATTGGTTTTCTTATTGGTCAACCCGAAGATAGATACCTTAGAAGCAGGGCGATAGAACGGCTCAAAAGATGGAAGAAAAATCAAGCGCGGCAAAGACTTCATTAATTTATTCAATAAGGCACTTCCGAATAAAATATATCTGCTATTTTTAAGGGTTCTAATCTATAACGATGAATCTTTTTATAAAGTTTGACTTTAATGCCGTGTGTACCACGGTGCTTGAACAGTGCCTACAGCAATTGGACATCGCTTATGACATCGTTGGTTTTGGTGAGGTCTCCTTTCCCCAACCCTTAAGCGAGGCCAAGAAAGAAGAATTCTTAGCATTACTTGCTCCTTATCAAATAGAAATTGTAGAAGATCACAAACGCATCCTCGTGCAAAAAATAAAGGATGCTATTTTAGAAATGATCTATGATGAAGATACTGAGGTACAAGTAAAGAGTTCGGTCTACCTTTCTGAAAAGCTAGGTCACAGCTATGGCTATTTGTCTAACTTATTTTCTGAGGTGACCTATACCTCTATCGAGAACTTTATTATTCTTCAAAAAATAGAATATACTAAGCAATTGATCATACAAGAAAATCTAAGCCTTACAGAAATTGCGTATAAACTACGATACTCAAGTGTAGCACATCTAAGTACTCAATTTAAAAATACGACGGGTATTACCCCTTCGGCTTTTCAACGTATTATTGCCAAACGAAAACAAAACCTATCCACCTGATTTACTATAACTAATGGCCACAGACCTAACACATATTATCCTTGCCGATGATGACGAAGACGATCGTATGTTTTTTACCGACGCCTTTGAAGAACTTAAAATGGCTACTAATGTAACAACCTATAAAGATGGGGTGTACTTGATGGATTATCTCAATCATCCTGACGCGACCTTACCACACATCCTTTTTTTGGACCTGAATATGCCACGCAAATCAGGGATGGAGTGTTTACAGGAGATTAAGGCCAATAAACGATTTGATCATATTGCCATTGCCATCTATTCTACCTCGGCCTCAGATGAAGATATCGAAAACACCTTTGTACAGGGTGCCAATATTTACATCAAAAAACCCAGTGATTTTGGTAAGCTCAAAAAAGTACTGAGTAATGTGGTCACCACAAATTGGCAATACCACACTAATGGTCTTAACAGAGATCAGTTTTTTCTAAAACTTTAATATATGCCCTTAAGATCTGTTTACAATGCCCCGTGGTTTGTTAAAGTTGTTTTTGTGTTGAGTTTATTCGTGATATTTTTTATCGCGGGTATTGCTTATAAGCACATTACTGATCTTTCAAAATCGCAAAGCCTTGTAGTTCATACCTATAAGGTGAATGTAGAATTAGAGCAAATTTTAAGTTATCTCAAAGATGCCGAGACGGGTCAACGCGGGTTTATCATTACTAGAGACTCACTATTGCTTCAACCCTATCTCAGAAGTCGCAATAATCTTAACAATAGTATTGCCGAACTCAAGGTCCTAATACAGGATAATAAGGAACAACAAAAAAATCTTAAAGAACTCAGTGTTGCCATAGACCGACGTTTGGACAATTTTGAGCTGGCGAGTGCCTATATATTTAATCAACCCAATGATGCCAGTCAATTTGATAAGATTTTCTTATTAGGTAATGATTATATGCAGGACATACGCAATAAGCTCAACGAGATGATTGCGCTTGAGAATGGCTTGCTCAAAAAGCGACAAGCATCGTATAGGTCTACCCTAAAAATTACTCCCGTTTTCTTGTACGGCTTTGTGATTGTCGTATTAATTCTCTTGTATGCGGCTTACGCCAAAATCAATTCCAATCTGGAAGAACTAAGACTACAAAATCATCAGCTTAACGTTTTTAAAGAATCGACCAAACAATCTGAAATTATAAACAAACACGGAAGCTGGAGGTGGAACGTAGATGAAGACAGTTTTCATTTTTCTGACAATCTCTTTCGGCTTTTGGGGGAAGAACCTAATGCCTTTGAGCATACTATCGAGAACTTTATGCGTTTTGTTCATCCAGAGGATGTCAAAAAACTATCAGACAGCGTTGAACGTATGCGCCACGAAAAAGATCTCCCTTTTGTCACCTATCGCGTTATACATAAGGATGGATCTATTCATTATCTTAAAGCCTATGGCAAGAGTACGGTAGACCGAGATGGCAAGACCCAACTCTTGGGTACTACGACCGATGTAACCGAAGATATTGCACATTACAAAACCCTAGAACAAAGAAATCAAGAACTCGAATTAAATAACAAAGAGCTAGCTGCATTTAATTATGTTGCGAGTCATGACCTTCAAGAACCGCTTCGCAAAATACAAACCTTTCTTTCTAGACTGAAAGAAAAAGAATCTGATCAATTTTCTGAATCGGGAAAAACCTATATGGCGCGTATTGATATTGCTGCAGGTAGAATGCGAGCGCTCATTGATGATCTCCTACAATATTCTAGGACAAACAAAGCTGACGCGGTACTCGAAGCTACTAATGTTAACACTTTGATAAGCGATGCACAGCAAGATCTAGCCGAAGCCATTGTTGAACAAGATGCCCAAATTACTGTAGCCAAAATGCCCAATATGCTGGTGATTCCTTTTCAGATACAGCAGTTGTTTGCCAATCTAATGAATAACTCATTAAAGTATAGCGCTAAGGACCGTCCGTTGGTAATTTCTATTACGTATAGCTCAATTGCTAAAAAGGAAGATGAGAGACTTGCCTTTGGACATTTTGAGCACTATCACAAAATTAGTTTTTCAGACAACGGAATAGGTTTTGAGCAGCAATATGCCGAGAAAATTTTTACTCTCTTTAGCAGATTACATAATAAAGATGAATACTCCGGAACCGGTATCGGACTCTCTATCTGCAAAAAAATTACAGATAATCATGCAGGCTTTATTTTCGCGAAAGCGGCACCCGATAAAGGGGCTACTTTTGAAATCTTTCTTCCCAAGCGTAAATAAAAAGCTTTCCTAGTCCAGTAATGGCTACAAACACCTCTCCCAGTGCTTTATGTCTTGGCGCAAATGGTAATTTCATAAGAGTTGATAGATATTCTATAACAGCTCACGCGCCTATTATAACCATCTTTGTATCAACAAAAAGAGCAAGTAAACTCTTAAAGATTGGTTTTAAATGGAAGTTGTGTAAAGACTTCAAAAAATGATATAACGCAATATCCTCCCTTAGAACTGATCTTTGTATAAAGATTATATAAGTGTTGAAAACATATTTAAATCGTGCCAGTATCATTGTAGTAATTCTTCTCCTCTTATTTGCGTGCAAGGAGTTGAAAGAGAATACAAATATCTCTGCCAAAGAGGCTGTTGCGATTGACAAGATGGAAGCTGAGCTATTAGTTGACGTGACTCAGAAAAACCTAAATACCATTGCGTTTTGCACCCTCGCCGACACCATTGCGGATGCAGCAATTTTAAAGCAAACGCTAGACACCGTTAGACTAGAGCAAGAACAAATATTTAGTCATTTGCAGAATTTGGCCGAGGATAATTTAATTTCTGTAGCCAGTAGACCCACTCAATATACTAAAGGTATACCGGCTAAGGAAATAGGAACGCTAGATTCATTATCAGTAGTAAAGAAATTGATCACTCAACTAAAGCAGCAGCAAGTTGTTTTGAATAGATTGGGAGAAAAAACAGATGATGAACAGATTAGAGAGATAGCACTTAAGACCAATCAAAAAGTTGAAGGAAATATCCAATTAAGTTTACAAACTCTAGAAAGTCTGGAGTAACACATAAATTAACTAACCAATATGAGAAGTTTATTATACATCATTGCAGTCATCCTAGTTATTGGATGGGCCCTCGGATTCTTTGTTTATAGTGCCGGAGGATTGATCCATATTTTACTAGTCATTGCAGTAATTGCCATACTATTGCGATTAATAGGTGGCAGAGGAGTTTAAAAAACACCTAACCCAAAATCAATTTATTAATTTTTAAAACACACATCATGAGTACCAACAACACCATTATCGGAGTATTAAGTGGTATAGCAGTAGGAGCCGCAATTGGCGTACTGTTAGCACCAGACAAAGGCGAAAACACAAGAGCAAAACTCGCCTCAAAATCAAGAGAAGCTAAATTAGGATTACAAGATAGTTTAAACGACATCTTAGACAGCCTATCAGAAAAGTATGATGTTGCCAAGAAAACCGGAGCCGACATCAAAGATGCTGGGGCCGAAATCATCAGTAAAAGTAGAGAAGAACTTGCTAAAGCTGGTAACGAAATTGCCAACACTAGTAAGAAAGAGTACGACAAAGTACGTACAAAATCCAAACTGAGAAATACTGATATTTCAGACATTACTTCTGAAGTAGCATCCTAATAAAGCAGTATGTCAGATTCAACCGACCAATTAGAAAGGCTCTACCACAGAGTAGAGAATTACACTAAAACTAGTGTATTACTGTACAAGTTAAACGCTGTAGACAGAACCGCAGATATCGCTTCGTCTTTGGCTAGTAGAGCTGTTATTGCAGTCATTCTGACCTTTATTACGCTCTTCTTAAGTATTGCATTAGGCTTATACTTAGGAAACCTTTTAGGAGATCTCTCTTTAGGATTTTTAGTGGTCTCTGGATTATACCTACTTATTTTAGGTTTAATCTTTTTCTTAAAAAGAAAATTAATCATAAATCCTGTGAGCAATTCTATTATTGCCACCTTGTTGAAACCTGACACTAGTCGTTTAAAACAACCTAAAGCAAATGAAGATGACATCGACTAGAGATAGAAAAGCAAAATTACATCATGCCATTATGTTGCTTGAATTAAAGCGGGAAGATGATTTTGAACTACTAAAACATGAGGCACGTGCGACTACCGAATATTTCAAACCGTCGAACATGATCTCAAGAACAGTAGATAATTTAAAGCAGGATACTAAAGTAAGAGGTAATCTCAAAGAAACTTTAGTGAGTATAGCCATAGGCTTTGCTACCAAAAGACTGATGATTGGAAAATCAAATTCTTTTATCAAAG
>CAZJWI010000170.1:0-14048 GCA_964549485.1 uncultured Flavobacteriaceae bacterium | reverse complement strand
GACGTATTTGGGTTCCTGCAATGAAAGAAGATGCACAGGCTATTAGAGAAGGTCGTTTAAAACCTACAGAATTAAAAGAAGAAGATCGCGATTATTACTTAGAAAGAAGGTATCCTGCCTTTGGTAATCTCGTACCTCGAGATGTTGCCTCGAGAGCGGCCAAAGAGCGTTGTGATGCTGGTTTTGGAGTTAATAAAACCGGTGAAGCAGTTTACCTAGACTTTGCCAGCGCGATAGAGCGATATGGTAAAGAGCAGGCTTATGTAAAAGGCTTGGATGCCAATGACGCAACCTTAGTCAAAAAATTAGGGCAAGAGGTCGTTAAAACCAAATACGGCAACTTGTTCCAGATGTATGAGAAGATCGTAGATCAAAACCCATATGAAACGCCTATGATGATCTATCCTGCAGTACATTATACTATGGGCGGAATTTGGGTTGATTATAATTTACAAACCACCGTGCCTGGCTTGTTTGCTATTGGAGAGGCCAATTTCTCTGATCACGGAGCAAACAGACTAGGAGCTTCTGCTCTAATGCAAGGGCTGGCAGATGGTTATTTTGTGTTACCGTATACTATAGGAGATTACTTATCTGACGACATTCGTACCGGGCCTATAGCTACAGACAGCCCTGCTTTTGAAGAGGCAGAAAAAAATGTAAGAAGTCAGATTGATGCACTTATCAATAATAACGGTTCAAAACCTGTAGATTATTTCCATAAAAAACTAGGTAAGATTATGTGGAATAAATGCGGGATGTCTCGTAACGCCAAAGATCTTACAGCCGCTATTGATGAAATAGCCGCATTGAGAGATGAGTTTTACAAAGAGGTTCGAGTACCTGGTACAGAAAATGAATTTAATGAAGAGCTGGCTAAAGCTTTGCGCGTGGCAGACTTCTTAGAGCTGGGTGAGTTATTTGCCAAGGATGCGCTTACGCGAAATGAATCTTGTGGTGGTCACTTTAGAGAAGAATCTGTAGAAGAGGACGGACCTCAAAAAGGAGAGGCCAAGCGCGATGATGAGAACTATACTTTTGTGTCGGCCTGGGAATATGCTGGAGCGCCTAAAGATGCTATTTTGCACAAGGAGGAGCTTGCATACGAGAATATTGAATTGAAACAAAGAAGCTATAAATAAGAAAGATATATGAAACTAACGTTGAAAATTTGGCGTCAGCAAAACGCACAAGCAAAAGGACAAATGGTGACATACCCAATCGATGGTATTGATGGGGATATGTCTTTCTTAGAAATGATGGATGTGCTTAATAATGAGCTTATCCAGAAAGGTGAAGATCCTGTTGTTTTTGATCACGATTGTCGCGAGGGTATTTGCGGATCTTGTTCGATGTTTATCAATGGAGAAGCACACGGTCCTGACAGATTGGTGACCACCTGCCAATTGCATATGCGTAAGTTTAAAGATGGTGATACCATTACCATAGAACCTTGGCGTGCGGCTGGTTTTCCAGTTATAAAGGATTTGATGGTAGATCGATCCTCCTTTGATCGCATACAACATGCTGGAGGTTTTATCTCGATTAATACTTCGGGTAATACTCAGGATGCCAACGCAATCCCTATCGAAAAAGAAGATGCCGATGACGCTTTTGCCGCAGCTACCTGTATAGGGTGTGGGGCTTGTGTAGCTAGTTGTAAAAATTCTAGTGCTATGCTTTTTGTCTCTGCTAAGGTGAGTCAATTTGCCCTCCTACCACAAGGACAGGTTGAAGCCACAGATCGCGTGCTCAATATGGTAAAGCAGATGGATGAAGAAGGTTTTGGAAATTGTACCAATACAGGAGCCTGTGAGGTAGAATGTCCTAAAGGAATTTCTTTAGAAAATATTGCACGTATGAACAGAGAATATCTAGCTGCCTCCTTAAAGGGTTAATTATTTTCTGATACAAAAGATAACCCGAATGAGCGATCTCATTCGGGTTTTTTATTATACTATTCTTTTTATTTTGTAATGTGATTTAAAGTTTATCTTATGATAGGAAGAGAGTGGTAGTCTTTTTAAATACTATGCTTTTTTTTGCTTTCGCGAAAAGCGATAGTTAAAAAAAGAATCAGTTTTTAAACTTATTTTTTACCACCATTTTTGCTGCTTTTTAGACCTGCAAATAATGTTATTAAAACGTTATGAAATATTGGTGTGAGCAAGTGTAAAACGCCTTGCTAAGCGAGTTTTACACTATTAATTTACCAACTGTTAATAACCATGTTTAATCGTATTAACCTTCATGTATACAGGGCTTTACAAAATATATGGCTGCTTTTTAAAACGGGGCCAGAAAAAATTCTGTGTTGAAAACTTTGTGAATAACCATCGGCTAATTTCCACAACCTCAGGTTCTTTTTTATTGATATTTGTTAGTCCCAAGTGGAATGAAAAAGAAAACTAAAAAACGAAAGGACATGAGTGTAGTAGAACCAATTTTAGCAGAAAACAAGAACAGATTTGTAATTTTCCCTATCGAGCATCACGACTTGTGGGAATGGTATAAAAAGTCAGAAGCCAGTTTTTGGACCGCTGAAGAAATTGATCTACACCAGGACCTTACAGATTGGAAGGAAAAATTAAACGATGATGAGCGTTATTTCATCAAACACATATTGGCTTTCTTTGCAGCTTCTGATGGTATTGTAAATGAAAATCTTGCCGAAAATTTTGTCAATGAGGTACAGTATTCTGAAGCCAAATTTTTCTACGGGTTTCAAATTATGATGGAAAACATCCATTCTGAAACTTACTCTCTTCTTATTGATACTTACGTTAAGGATGAGAAAGAAAAGGATCAACTATTTAATGCTCTAGAAAATTTTCCTGCGATTAAAAAGAAAGCAGATTGGGCTTTAAAGTGGATTGAAAGCCCAAGTTTTGCAGAGCGCTTGATCGCTTTTGCTGCCGTAGAAGGTATCTTCTTCTCTGGTGCTTTTTGTTCGATTTATTGGTTAAAGAAAAGAGGCTTAATGCCTGGACTTACCTTTTCTAACGAGTTGATTTCACGTGATGAAGGAGTGCATTGTGACTTTGCTGTGCACTTACACAATCACCACTTGATAAATAAGGTGCCAAAAGAGCGTATTAAAGAAATCATAGTGGATGCCTTAGACATAGAGCGTGAATTTATTACCGAATCACTACCTGTGAGTTTGATAGGAATGAACGCCAATTTGATGACACAGTATTTAGAATACGTTACCGATCGTCTACTTACCGAATTGGACTGTGAGAAAGTATACGGTACCGCCAATCCATTCGATTTTATGGATATGATATCCTTACAAGGAAAAACCAACTTCTTTGAAAAACGCGTAGGAGAATACCAAAAAGCAGGTGTTGCTGTAGATAAGGATGATGACGGATCTGGACAGACCATCAGTTTTGACGCTTCTTTCTAAGTAATAAGAATAAAGACCAACTGTCTAAGCTGGCAGTCATTTCGCGAAAGCGGATTCAAAGTAAATAATAGTATCAGTAACAGAGGTGATCAAGGGGGTCGCCTTTGAATAACCAACTAACCTAAATTCTTAAAAAGTGGGGAATTACTTTTTGGGGAAGTAAATTTTAAGTGTATGTATGTAGTAAAAAGAGATGGCCGTCAGGAACCGGTCATGTTTGACAAAATTACCGCCAGGGTAAAGAAATTGTGTTATGGATTAAGTGACGTTGTAGATCCTGTAAAAATCTCGATGCGCGTTATTGAAGGGCTTTACGATGGGGTAACGACAAGTGAACTCGATAATCTCGCTGCCGAGACTGCCGCGTCTATGACCACGACACACCCTGATTATGCCAAGCTGGCAGCACGTATTTCGGTGTCTAACCTACATAAAAATACCAAAAAGTCCTTTAGCGAGGTAATGACAGATCTGTATGAGTATGTCAACCCTCGTACTGGTAAAAAAGCACCACTTATCGCCGATGAGGTGTATAAAGTAATTCAAGATAACAAGGATGCCATAGACTCAATGATTATTTATAATCGTGATTTTGGATATGATTATTTTGGGTTTAAAACCTTAGAGCGATCTTACCTTCTTAAGATTAATGGGCAAATAGCAGAGCGGCCACAACATATGTTGATGCGTGTTTCTATTGGGATTCACCTCAATGATTTGGAGGCGGCCAAAGAGACCTATGAGTTGATGTCTAAAAAGTATTTTACCCATGCAACGCCTACCTTGTTCAACTCGGGCACACCCAAGCCTCAAATGTCTTCTTGTTTCCTATTGACTATGAAAGATGACAGTATTGAAGGTATATACGATACACTAAAACAAACGGCCAAGATCTCTCAAAGTGCGGGAGGTATAGGCTTATCTATACACAATATTAGAGCAACAGGTTCCTATATTGGAGGTACTAATGGTACTTCTAACGGAATAGTTCCTATGCTCAAAGTGTTTAATGACACCGCGCGCTATGTAGATCAAGGTGGTGGAAAACGCAAAGGTTCTTTTGCTATTTATATGGAGCCGTGGCATGCCGATATTTTTAGTTTCTTGGATCTAAAGAAGAATCACGGAGCCGAAGAAATGAGAGCGAGAGATTTGTTCTACGCTATGTGGATTTCTGATCTCTTTATGAAACGCGTACAAGGGGATGGGCCTTGGACCTTGATGTGTCCTAACGAATGTCCTGGACTTTTTGATGTATATGGTGAAGAGTTTGAAGCATTGTATACCAAATACGAAGAAGAGGGCAAAGGACGTAAAACCATTAAGGCACGTGAGCTTTGGGAAAAAATAATGGAGTCTCAGATCGAAACAGGGACCCCATATATGCTCTATAAAGACGCGGCCAATCGCAAGAGCAATCAGAAAAATTTAGGAACTATTCGTTCTTCAAATCTATGTACAGAAATTCTAGAATACACCTCTCCTGATGAGATTGCCGTTTGTAATCTAGCCTCTATTGCTTTGCCAATGTTTGTCAAAGATGGTCAATTTGATCACCAGGAGTTGTACAATATTACTGTAAGAGCTACCAAGAACTTAAATACGGTCATTGATCGCAATTACTACCCGGTTAAAGAGGCCGAAAATTCAAATATGCGTCACCGCCCTATTGGATTAGGGGTACAGGGTCTTGCAGATACATTTATTAAACTGCGTTTGCCTTTTACTAGTGATGCCGCCAAAAAGCTCAACCAAGAGATTTTCGAGACGCTTTATTTTGCTGCTGTGACTGCCTCAAAAGATCTTGCGATCAAAGAAGGGCCATACTCGACCTTTGAAGGGTCTCCTATATCAAAGGGAGAGTTCCAATACAACTTGTGGAATATCAAAGATAAGGAGCTTAGCGGCCGATGGGATTGGGCAGCTTTGCGCAAAGAAGTGATGGAGCACGGCGTGCGTAATTCCTTACTGGTAGCACCAATGCCTACTGCATCTACATCACAAATTCTAGGAAATAACGAGGCCTTTGAGCCGTATACTTCAAACATCTACACGAGACGTGTACTCTCTGGAGAATTTATTGTGGTAAATAAGCATTTATTAGAAGATCTTGTAGCGCTCAATCTTTGGAATGATGAGTTAAAGGCTGCCATTATGCGCGCCAACGGTTCTATTCAAGGTATAGATGTGATTCCTCAAGATTTAAAAGAGTTGTATAAGACCGTTTGGGAATTGAGTATGAAAGATATTATCGATATGTCTCGTCACAGAGGATATTTTATTGATCAGTCTCAATCACTTAACTTATTTATGGAAGGGGCCAACTTTGCGAAGTTAACTTCTATGCATTTCTACGCATGGCAAAGCGGATTGAAAACAGGTATGTATTACCTGCGTACAAAATCTGCGGTAGACGCCAAGAAATTTACCCTATCTGCCGAAAAGAAAACAGCCAAGCCTGCACAAAAGCAAGTAGCAGCCAGAGCAGCTCAAACCTTGAGTGCTACCCAGACCACAGCAGCAGCCACAACTGTTGCCGATGAGCAGCAGGCCTCGGAAGCGATTGTAAAACACGCTCAGGCGGCCGCCGATATGCAGGTGCAAATGTCTTTAGATCAACCGGCCGAATCATACGAAGCACAACAAGCCGGCTTACAGTCTCAAACAACTGCGCAGGCTTCGGGTACTCAAAATAATACCTCGGGTGTTTTGAATACAGCTCCAATGACTCCAGAAGAGATGAAGGCCATCATTGCACAGGCCAAAGAGGGGCAGGGAGATGATGACTGCGTGATGTGTGGCTCGTAAATACAAATCGTATTTTAAAAGCTTTTAATCAAGTGTTAATGCAGAGCTCGGCTTTCTATTTAAAGAAATGCCGAGCTTCTTTTTTATAAGAACTTATCTAGTCTGTGTGCTATCTAAGCAAAACCTAAAAACCAGGCCGTTGCAGCCACAGCGGCAATTAAAATGATTAAAACGGTAATAATAATACCCGCGCCTACGCGGGTTTTTTTGTTGTCTTGTAGAAGATACTCTTCAGTTGGATCGTCTTCGTCTTTAATGATATCTGCCATATTATAATATTTTTCTACAAGATATGGTAAGCACTATAGCTAGTCAAGTCCTTAACAGAAATTAACGAAACCTGATGTAAATGGATTAAAACCGATGCGATTGAGCTCAGGATAGGCCTATTAGGCCGCTTTACGCATTTTAAAATTGCAACCACCTGATACTAGGTTCTTTGGTGCTCATTGATATAGAGTTCTAAGAGATTCATGATCTCTTCAATCAGGTCTTTAGTTTCTAAAAGTAAACTAAAGTACAAAGTTGTATTTTTAGGGCTGGATTCTTCAGATCGCGTACGCTCTACCTGCTTTTGTATTTTTTCTGCAACGTGATTATAAAGGTCTTCTTTTTGATTAAGAAGTATGCTAATCTTGCTATAATTTCGTTCTTTAAACGCTTCGACAGTGGCTGTCAAAAACTCGTCTAGCTTATTGTCTATTTCTTGCAGATCCCTAATCTGATTAAAGCGAAGTGGTTTATGGTTGTTATTAACATGCTTATAACTAGACTTGGCTATGTAGTCTAACGATTGGGTGATATCTTCTAAAAATCCTAAAATCTGGATGTAAAAATTGGAGCCGCGCACACTGGTCTCTTCCAAATTCTTAATAAAATAGAAAATATTACTTCTCAGCTCGTCTACCTCGTCGTTTAGTTTTTCAACCCCTGCACGACTTTTCTTAAGACTGCTCACTTTACCCTTTGCAAGTCCTTTTAGGACATTAGAATAAATCTTATTAGTCCTACTTACGGTTTTGGCAATATTATCGGCACTCTCTTCAATAATACCTTGCACTGTGTGACTTTCGGCTTTTTGAAGGTCTTCTTCGGCTTTGGCTTCTTTGCTTTTTTTCTTGGATGTTACATAATTTCTGATAAGCATTAATATCGCTAATGCGAAAAGGGATACGACAGCGATATTACCACCAATACTCATCAAATAAGCCAAGGTACCCGCCGCGATAAAGGCCGTGAGTGCGGTCAGAAACCAGCCTCCAATCACATTGAGTACTCCTGCCACACGATACACTGCGCTTTCGCTGCCCCAAGCGCGATCGGCAAGAGATGTACCCATAGCAACCATAAAGGTAACATAGGTTGTAGACAGCGGTAATTTGAGCCCTGTGGCAATAGAAATAAGCACACTGGCAATCATTAGATTAACAGCAGCCCTTACCATATCAAAAGCAGGTTTCTCATCTTTGGTCAAGGCAGCTGCTGGAGCTTCAAACCTATTACTTATAGCTGTTTTGGTGTTTTCGGGTAATACTGCATTTAAGCCGCGATTTACTTGGATTACACCTCGCACAACATTTTGAGAGAGCCAATTGGGCTTAAAGCGTTCTTTGACTTCATCTTGACGAGATAAATCTACAGAGGTTTTAACCACCCGACGGGCTTTTTCGCTAAACCAAAGCGTTAGTACCATAATAAGACCAGCGAGTAAAAGCAAATAGGGCTGTGTGGGTACTTTGGCCGCTAGAATTTCCATGCTAAAATCTGAGGGTAGTACCCCGCCGCTTCTAAAAGCAGCCAGCCAAGCCTCAAAAGAATTATAAGCCGCTATGGGTACACCAATAAAATTGACCAAATCATTACCAGCAAAGGCCATAGCTAACGCAAAGGTGCCTAGAATGATAATAAGGCGATAAACGTTAATTTTAAAGACACTGTGAAGGAGCCAGGATAATACGGTCCAGACTGCTAGATTGGCCAAGAGAAATTGAAAGAGATTAGCATTGGCCCAAGCATTGAACGCAGCAGGTAATATGTCTGCGTTTTTTAGACCTTTGATAATAATAAAATAAGCAATACCGGTTACCGCAAACCCACCAAAAACCGCAGCCATCCAACCCGGTTTTTGCTCAAATTTAAAAGTGAGTAGTAGTCTTGAAAAGTACTGGACAATGGCTCCAATGGTAAATGCGATAAAAACGGAGAGCAGTATTCCCAATATAATTTCTGTTGCCTTGGAGGTATTGATATAATGGCTCAAGGTGCTAAAACTATCACCGTAGTCAGTAATCTTAATAAGAGACATTACCACTGCCGCCCCCAGTAATTCAAATACGATAGAAACCGTTGTAGAGGTAGGCATTCCTAGACTGTTAAATATGTCTAATAGAATGATATCTGTGATCATAACCGCCATAAAAATGATCATGATCTCGTTAAAATAGAATTGGCTGGGATCAAAGATTCCTTTTCTCGCCACTTCCATCATACCGCTAGAAGACAAGGCACCAAAAGCGATACCTATACTGGCGACTATCATTATGGTTTTAAAGGTAACTGCCTTAGAGCCTATGGCAGAATTGAGAAAATTAACAGCATCATTACTAACACCAACAACCAAATCGGCAATTGCAAGTATAGCAAGTGCAGCGATCATAAAAATGTAAATATTCTCCATATAAAGCAAGTCTATCGACTAGGGTGCAAAAATCTTAAAAATAATAAGCTCTGAGGTTATCTAAAGGTTATTTTAAACCAAGTGCAAGATAAGAACTTTTAAGGGGTTGATGCTCCAATTATTGCTTTACCAAACAAGTGAAATGGCTTTGCGCTATAAAAAATTGATTTTAAACGCATAATGGCAAAAGGGAAAATGCTTAAAGATAATAAAATATAAACCATTGAAAATAAGAAGGTTAAAGAATTAATGTAAAGTTAATGTAAACAAAATGTTACCTAAAGTTTTTATAATTGTAATATTTAAGTTAACTTAGCGTAAAGTTTAAAACATAAATCGTCCCAGATATGAAAAAGATACTTCCACTAGTTGTTGCCTTATTAATGATCACAGCAACACAAGCACAAGAAAAGACACCAAAGAATACTTACGTAAAGAACGGAAACCTCATTGAGGCAACGCTCTATTATGATAACGGTGAAATAAGTCAAACCGGTTTCTTTACCGAAGATGGTGATGTTACAGGACTTTGGATCAGTTATGATCGCAAAGGCAATAAAACGGCCAAAGCCTTTTATGAGAATGGAGCCAAAGTAGGTACTTGGTTTTTCTGGAAAGGAAATACCCTAACTGAGGTTTCTTATGAAAATTCAAGAATTGCCGCTGTTAGTACTTGGGAAAATACAGGTTCTCGAGTGGTGAGTAATAAATAAAAGAAATATATAGACTGAGTCGTCCTAAAATGGATTGACAATTATTCAATAGTTAAATGAAACCTGTGGAATTTATTTCACAGGTTTTTTTGTTATGTATAAAGTTAGGTGTTTTACAGTTAAGACTTAAATGAGGTCTTAGATTATTATATGTACCAATTGACTCATCTATCAGTGTTCGAAGTTCTTTACCTGTTTTGCATTTATGTATTAAAAACTCATCTTTTAGTATGCCATTAATTCGTTCAGCAAGAGCATTTTTATAGCAATCGTAGCCATCAGTCATAGAAGAACTTACATTAAATTTACGTAGATGTTGTTGATACACAAACGAGCAATATTGTATTCCTCTATCTGAATGATGTACCAGAGAGTTGTTTGTATTTCTATTATTTACAGCCATTTTCATGGCTTGTACTACGCTTTCTGCTGACATATCATCACTGAGATGATAACCCATTATTTTTCTACTATAAGCGTCGGTTACTAAAGATAAGTAATGCGTTTTTTCTCTACTTTTCACGTAGGTGATATCACTAACGAAATATTGTTCTACTCTTGCAGCCTTGGTATTCTTCATAAGATTGGGATATTTTTTCATCCAGTGCTTTGAGTTGGTAGTTTTCGTATAGTTCTTCTTTGGTCTTATAAGCATTGACTCCGTTCTTAGATAATCAAACAACGCATCTCTTCCAATTTTTATCCCTAATCTTTCAAAGTCAGTCTTAAGTAGATAGTACAACTTTCGAGTACCAACCCTAGGCATCTTGCAACGGATCTCTTGTACCAAAGGCTTGATAAGAGAAAGCTCTTCTAAACGCTTTTCCATACGCTTTTCAGATTGGTAGACAGCTTGTCTACTTACCCCAAACAATCTACAACAGCGGGATAGGCTTATGCCTCGCTCTTGTCTGATCCTAAGGATTGATTGGGTAAATACTTTTTTCTAATTGAAGTACCATACTGCTTGTCTGAGATATCTATCATCGTGTTGAGTACCTTATTCTTCAGTTTCTCATCGGATAGCTCTCGCTCTAATCGCTTAATCTTTTGGGCTGGAGTTTCTTTAGATTTTGGCATTTGGTGACATGTTGGCTTACTCCAGTCTAAGGTACCGTGTTTTCTTAACCATACCAAAACGGTACTCCACCCTTGAATACCATATGCCCTTTGGGCTTGCTTATAGGTCATCTCGCCTTTTTCTACTTGTGATACTACAGCCAATTTAAAGCCTAAATTGTAATCACGCTTAGTTCGCTTCTTTCTCCATTTTTCTGATTCTTCCATAAATAAGTCAAATTTGTGTCAACTTATTTCAGGACGGGACAGACATAATAAAAAAGCCTTCCATCACGGAAGGCTTTTTTTGGCTTAATTCAAGAATAACTTCTTAAAATTTATAACTGTAACCTAGGCTAAAGTCCTGTCCCGGGCTCCACTTAGAATACAATTGGTCTTCGGCACCAAAAGATTTGTAAACACTTTCTCTATCATCGTCGAGTAAGTTACCTGCTTTAAAGGTCAGGGTTTGATTACCATCGGTACCAAAGGTTTTTGATAATTGAAATTTTAAATCATTAAATGGAAGGGTAAACACATCGGCAATTTCTCCTGCGCCAACAATTTGTAGCGTTCTCCCTTGTACATTATAGAATAATCCTGATTTCCACCCAGATTCTCCAGAATCAAAGGTGATACCTGTATTTAAGAGAAACGGTGATTGTCCTTGAAGTTGACGTCCTCCATCAAGAGTTTCTCCTTCTCTTAATACGTTTTCTCTTAGAATACGCTCATCTTCATTGTAGGTCTCGTCAGATTCGATCAAAGAGTAGTTCACATTTAAGGCAAAATTATTCAGTCCTATAAATCCAAGGTTTTTACGCAATTCAAGTTCTGTACCTATCACTGTAGCATCTCCTAAATTTCTTGGAGTTACTTGACCTGTCGCTTGTTGGAAAAAGGTAAGTTCTATAGGATCTACAAAGTTTTTGTAAAATCCGCTTATCGCGAAAAAGTCGCCTGTTCCAAATTTCTTTTCTTCTTCACCGTAAATTTCATACCTCAAATCAAAATTACTGATGTAAGTAGGTTGAAGGTCGAGATTACCAATAAATAAGAAGTTTTCAATAGGGCTAAAGATTTGAGCCAAAGATGCCTCTTTAAACGAAGGACGTGCGGTCGTACGTGAATACGAGGCTCTTAATTTCTTGTTACCATCGCTATCAAGATCAAATATTAAATTTAACGACGGGAAAAGGTCTCCTTTATTTAAGATTTCTTCATTGTCAAACACATTACCTTGCTGATCTTGTCCTGTATAGAATAAGTTGAATTGTTCAAAACGCAAACCTGCAATTGCTGTGAACCAATCGGTAGGATGAAATTCTTCCGAAACATATGCAGCTCCTATACTTGCACTAGAATCAAATTGATCATTTTCATTTGAGTCACGACGGATGTAAAAACCACTATTAGTGTCTGCATCATAAATATTACCAGGAGCCAGCAACTGATTTGGGTCTCCATTAAGTACTGTCGAGTCAAAGTTTACTAAAGGAAGCGAAAATCGAGCTGTTCTAAACTCTCTTGACTTATACGTAAAGCCCCCTCCAAATTTAAATTTGGCATCTCTACCAAAAAAACTATGCTTTTTAGTAATATCTAATTTGTTTGCGATATTATACTCGTCGAGTTCGCGAAATAGGCGATTTGCATCACCAGCCTCACTTGGACTAATCGAGAAAAAAGTATTTCCGTCATCATCTTGACCAATGAGAAACGGAGTCGTTCTAAAATCTTTGTCGTCTACGTTTGTTATGGTTGGGGCTACTTTCCATTCGGTGGTCCAACTTGCATCTTCATTAGTGTGTTTTCCGCTTAGAAGAAAATTAGTAATACTTCGTTCGGTGTAAAGTAAAACATCTCTTTTTATAGAGTTACTGTTGCCAATTCTATTTGTTAATCTAAGAAGAGAAGCTCCTGATTCGCCATTTTGGATATGCAAGATGTTGAAGCGGTACTTAGACTTGGCGGTCTTTAATGATAGCCCTCCAATTGCACTTACTAATACATTATTTTGACCGCGCTCTCCTTGCTGTGATCTATCAAGATCCAATTCCAATTGAGAGGCATCTGGATTCTTTCTATAAATTTGACCGTCAACATATTCATCAAAATAAGTAGTTTCATTACGGTAGGATAAGCCAGCGAGAAAACCTAATTTTTTGTCTTCACCTACATCATATGAGTTTCCTGCAGTAAATGAGAAATTAAAGTCAGCACCACTGTTTTCTCTTGCTGCAGCTAATGTTGGATTTAATTGCTGTGTTAATGCCTCAACCGTATTTGGGCTTTCAAATGGCGAATTTATGGTTTGATTAGGATTGATAGGATTATCTCTCAAACCATCATCAAAACCTAGAAAATCTGTACCGCTTTTATCGCCAGTTATATAATCACTATTAAAGTGAAAATTTGGATTATATCCCAAACCAGCAGAAACTGAGTATTCCTTCCTAGATGGAATATCTTTAGTTACAATATCAACAACACCTCCGGTAAAATCGGCAGGTTGATCAGCGGTTGCAGATTTTACAACGATGATATTTTCTAATATGCTAGATGGAAATATATCTAATTGGAGGGTGTTTCGATCAGGATCTAATCCCGGTACGTCAACTCCATTGAGAATAGATTTGGTATATCTATCTCCTAAACCTCGTACATATACATATTTTCCTCCTTGAACAGAAACTCCTGGTACATTCTTAACCGCAGCAGCAACATTACTTGCTCCAGTTCTTTTAATACTTTCTAGAGATAAACCGTCCATCAATTGTACCGACTTTTTTTGAAGGTTTAACACAGATTGTTCTGTGTTTTGTCTGGCGGTTGTTGTGATTACAACTTCATCTAAGGAGGCGCCAGATAAGGTAACATTTACTATGGTAGTTTTACCTTCGGTAACAACAACATCCGAAATATTTTGAGTGCCATAGCCTACAAATGAATATTGTAGTGTATACGTGCCCGGTGCTATATTCAAAGAGTACTGACCTTCAAAATCTGAGGTTGTCCCCTTTTGGGTTCCCTCTACTAATATATTGGCAAAAGGAAGCACATCATTGAGTTGACCATCATTAATGGTTCCTGAAATAGTTCCAGTTTGACTTACAGCAACACTAAAACAAAAAATAGCTAAAAATGAAAAAACAAAAGTTTTCATAAGGAATTATAAATTTATAAAATTGCTCGTCAGACCATGCCGACGAGCAATTTCTTAATTGGTATTATTAAAGTGGAAGTTATTGTTTAGTTTAACCCACCTGAAGCAGAAGCAAATGTCCAAGAAAACGCTCCTAAATCTGCTCCTCCAGAAGTACCAGCTGTAGTCCAGTTGGCAGCTCTTTCTGTAAAGCTAGGGTCAAGGATGATTTGG
>CAZJWI010000169.1:0-12274 GCA_964549485.1 uncultured Flavobacteriaceae bacterium | reverse complement strand
TTTGTCCTTCTTGTAGTTCTCCGTCACCCATTAAAGCATAAACAAGGTGATCGCAATTGTTGAGTTTTTTAGTCTCTGCGGCACCTAGGGCAACACTGATACCTTGACCCAAAGAACCTGACGCAATTCTTACTCCTGGTAATCCTTCATGAGTAGTAGGGTGACCTTGAAGTCTCGAATTGAGTAATCTAAAGGTATTTAGCTCTTCAACAGGGAAGTAGCCAGATCGTGCCAACACACTATAAAAAACGGGTGAGATATGTCCATTGGATAAAAAGAAGAGGTCTTCGCCTATACCGTCCATATCGAAGCCTTCTTTGCGATCCATGAGTTCCTGGTATAAAACCACGAAGAACTCGGCACATCCTAAAGATCCGCCTGGATGTCCTGAATTTACTTTATGCACTTGACGCAAAATATCTCTGCGTACCTGGGTTACAAAATTTTCTAAGTGTTGAATATCTGCCATCTGATTCTTGTATATGAGAGCAAAAATACTTTTTTCAATACCTGTACCCAAAAAAGTGGGCTTAGGTTATTAACGAAAAAGTAGTTTTAGTAAACAATTAAGTTTTTGAGGATTGGAAAACGAGCTCGGGCTATGAAATGCGATCCATATTATCGGATAAAGTTCCTATAAACTTTGTAATAGGTCCTTTGATCATCATCGTCATCATAGGGTTAAAGGTGCCCTCAAATTGCAATTGTACCTCTGAAGTTTGAGGAGCTGTTTCTTCAATAAGCGCAGTAAGGGTGAAGGGCAATTTGTCACTAGCTGCTCCTAATACGACTTTGGAGTGAGGTACCCCTTCTTTGAGATCTAGAACGATTTCTGGCATTCCTTTAAGGGCGAATAAAAACCGAGTATCATTGATTTTTTCGAACTTGGTTTGCTCTGGCATAAGTTTTTCGAAGTTTTCAATATTCATCAAAAAATTATATACCGTTTCATTGGACTGCTCTACGGTTCTTTTGGGTGTTTCTAATTGCATGTCTTTAGTTATTAGCGTCCCAATTTGCGGGATCTTGACGCCAAGTCTCCAGAGCGTCCTGTTGGGTTTGAGTAATATAGTTGGTGTCTGCGGCTTGTTCTAGCAAATGATGGTAATCGCTTAAGGTATGTAGGTCAACCCCTGCTTTTTCAAAATTGGTAGTTGCGGTGTCAAAACCATAAGTAAAAATGGCCAGCATTCCCTTTACAGTAATATTGGCAGATTTTAGAGCTTCGACAGCCAGCAAACTGCTTTTTCCAGTACTAATGAGGTCTTCTACGACAATGACATTACTACCTGGTTCGATGTGGCCTTCAATTTGATTTTTCCTTCCGTGCTTTTTGGCTTCAGGGCGAACATAGGCAAAAGGAAGGTTGAGATAATCGGCAACGAGCATTCCAATTCCAATAGCACCAGTGGCCACACCTACAATTGCATCGGGTTTACCATAAATCGTTTCGATTTGTTTGGCCATTTCCTGATGGATGTAATTTCTTATGGTTGGATAAGACAAGGTGATACGATTGTCACAGTAAATCGGAGACTGCCAACCAGACGCCCAAGTAAAAGGTTGTTGTGGTTGTAATTTTATTGCGTTAATTTGCAATAATAGTTCGGCAGTTTTTTTTGCCGTTTCTTTGTCTAAAATCATACTGCAAATGTATAAAGTTTTTGTGAATGATGTTCCGATAATTCTCTCAACTACAAAGGTGATAGGAAGTAAGTATACATCTATCCCGTTAAAGAAAGCCAAGTTTAAGAAAATCATTAAGAAAATTGTCAAAGGTGAACTCACTTATGTCAATTTATATCACGAAAACGAGCATAAGCTCCATAAATTCTTAAAAAAGAAATTACCTGTGGTTATCGCAGGAGGTGGGTTGGTATACAATGACCGAAAAGAGATACTCTTTATATACCGCAATAAAAAATGGGACTTACCCAAAGGTAAAATTGAAAAAGGGGAGGATATCCAAAACTGTGCTATTCGAGAAGTCGAAGAGGAAACAGGAGTTGAAGGTCTGTCTATTAAAAAATTTATCACCAAGACCTATCACGTTTTTAAACGAAATGGCAAATACCGTTTAAAGGAGACCTACTGGTATGAAATGCACACCAGTTATAACGGTGAGCTTATCCCACAAGAGAAGGAGGGTATAGAAAAGGTAAAATGGAAAGGATTTGAAAAGAGTCAAAAGGCACTCGAAAAATCCTATGCCAATATCAAATTATTATTTCCAAAAGAATATCTAACCAGGCATCCTAACGATAGGGTAGCGTAAATGTGCGTTTTCGTAATTAGAACTTTGTTTGTGTATCCAATCTAATTGGGCATACCAGTTATTGGCAAAGCTGGGATCATTCTTTTTCTTGGCCTCAAATGCAGCGCGTAACTCTGGATGATTTTCTAAAAATTGTGCGGCCTTATCTTCCCAGACATAGGGAGAAAAGCCTTCCTTTTGCTGTAAGATGGTATCAAAGTAATTCCAATTAAAAAAACTATCAACCGCCTCGGGTTCTAGTGTTTCTAATAAATAGCGCAGGCCTTTTTGATTGGTAGGGACCAGATATCCGCCCTTGGCGATGGTAATTTGTTCTATCTCTCGACGCACTTTGGTGTTGTAATGTGGGTAATGTCCTTCATAAGCATTGCGACGCGTTTGGTAAGCATCGATGTGATAAACTTCTGCAGTAAATGTGGTATCCCTTTTGAGTTGATCAAAGCTGATATCATTTGCCTTTAACAGCAATGCAATATTGCGATAACCTCTAGGGATGACGTAGGCTTTGGGGATGCTTATTGAATCGGTTGGGGTAAAATGATCGTAATAGGTGACCGGTTTTGTAAAGGGTTTATCTCTATTGTATTTTAAACGCATTTGTCCTGTAAGCTCACTTTGTTGGTATTCGCCTTCATATCCTAAGAAGGAGAGCTCAGAGGTTTTGGTACTATCTATTCTATATTGTAGTGGGTAGGTATCCGCTTTCGCGAAAGCGTTAAAAGCATCATTGCGTAAGGCTTTTATTTTTTCATGCTGGGCATCGGTGACCGCTATCACGCTTTTTAAGAGTTGATAAGTACCCTCAACTCTAGGTTTGTAAGGTTTGAGCATATGGGTTTCGACCATTAACCCGAGCGTATTCCACAAAGCGGTGTATCCTGTAGAATAGCGAGGATAATCCATAAATTGACTAAAACCTGTTTCTGGTGTACGATTAAATACATTGACATATGGCGTAATTTCCCAAGCATTGTCTTTGAGGTCCTGCTCAATCAAAGGTTGAAAATCCTGATGTAAAAACTGGCCTAAAACACCACCTAATTTGTTGTGCTGGGTAAAAAGATGGGTAAGGGTGTATTGATAATCGGCGCCATTGCTTACGTGATTATCAATAAAAACATCTGGCTTTATCAGATGAAAGATTTCTGCAAAGGCCTTAGCATTTTTGGTGTCCTGTTTGATAAAGTCACGGTTGAGATCATAGTTGCGCGCATTTCCTCTAAATCCGTAGGCTTCTGGACCATTTTGATTGGTGCGTGAAGTCGAATTTCTATTTAGGGCGCCGCCAACATTATATACAGCGATGGCCGAAATCCAAGTGCGTTCTGGTGCTTCTATTTTGCCTTGAGCGAGATCTCTAAAGAGTAACATGGTGGCATCAATCCCGTCAGATTCGCCTGGATGGATACCGTTATTTATTAAAATACGTCTAACATCTGTATTTTCTGAAAATTCACTATCAAAAGTGCGATTTGGATTAAAGGTGATCAGGGTTAAGGGTTCTCCGATATCAGTAGTTCCCACCTCATAGGTTTGTATAGAAGTATACGCCTTGTCCAGGGCTTTGTAAAAGGCAATGACTTCATCGTAGGTAGGCGTCTGCGTACCATTGCTCTTTTCAAAGGTGGTGGTAAAATCGATATTTTCTGGATTATCGCCCTTATTGGCACAGGAAATACATAAGGCTATTAGGCAGCACAGCTGCCAGAACTTAATTGTGGATGCTTTCATTTAGGAAAGATACAAAACGGCATAAAAAAAATCCCGAAGCAAATGATTTGCTTCGGGATTCCAAGAATAATTGAAAAAAATTATTTTTTGATAATGCGCTTTACAGTAGACGCATTTTCACTGCTTATTTTGGCAAAGTAAACGCCAGCAGCAAGATTGTCTAATGAAATTTGACGTTCTGTATTCATGTCTGTAAGGTCAACAGTAGCAACAATACGACCGTTGATATCAGATATGGTTACCTCAGTTAACTCGGCAACACCTACATTACGTAAGGTAATTTGACCATTTGTTGGGTTAGGATACATGCTAATAGCACGATCTAAAGCAACATCATTGACACCTAAAGTAGCATCAACCGTTAAGTCAAATTCACAAGTTGTTGTGTTACCAGCAGCATCAGTTACAGTTACTGTGACAGGTGTAACACTTCCATCGGCAACAACGGTACCAACCGCTGGGTCTTGAGTGATTACAAGATCAGCGCTAGCCGTACAGTTATCTGTAGCATCGGCAGCAAAGTCAATAATCGTATAGTTACCAGTATCATCTGGGCTTACCGCCAAAGAAGATGGACAGTCAAATACAGGGTCTGAAGAATCAGTAATGGTTACATCAAAACTGTAAGATCCGATGTTGTTTCCATTGTCGTCAAAGATGGTAAATTCTTCGGTAGTAGTACCTACCGGGAACATGCTTCCACTTCCAAGACCTCCAGTTTGTACAATATCAAGAACCGTAGTACATCCAGTTACAGATGAAGTTACAGGGTCATAATTAACTACTGTAGAACAGTTACCGTCTCCTGGACCAGTACCTGTAAAGATGTCAACAGGACCTTGAGTGTCTAAAATAGGTGTAATAGTTACGGTAGGCGTACAAGTTGCTGTATTACCCATGCCGTCGTCTGCAGTAATGGTTACTGTATTAGCACCTAGATCGTCACAATCAAAAGAGGATACGTCAAGGGTAATTAGTGATGTGACATCACAACCTGTAGATACCACTAGGGCGTTAGTAGCAAGTGTGATGGAAAAATCAGTCAAGGTACCAGTATCTCCACCTGCGTCATCACAAATAGATAAGGTCCAGTCTCCGTTTACCTCTTCTCCAGCAAAGGTACTAGCAAAGGTTCCACCTTCAGGCTGGAATGTACCTGTAAAAGGAGCAGAACCAGTTGTAATAGAAGGCGCACCATCTTGGAAAACAGTGTTGATGTAATCGTCACCCAAACTACCATTGTCAGAACTCAAGTCTAATGACGTTCCTGAAGGAGAAACAAGAGAAATTTCTAAATCACCATCAAAAGTGTGATTTAAGCTAATTTCGACATTGTCAATTTCATAATCGGTTCCAATTAATCCAGTTTCGGTTACTGTAGCAATAGACTCAGTAGGTCCACCTACACATGGAAAACCTCCTGTACCTGTTACTGGGATAGAAGCTGGTAAGCCAGCCCCAGAAACCGGTGGCAATGCGGTAGGTTGGAAAGTACCGTTAGTTATCAAGTCTGCAGCGGTGATAGAAGCCATACCCATGTCGTCTAATTCTACTGTGATATCTTGACATACTAAAACAGGCATAGAAACCTCGTTTACAGTAACATTAAATGAACAAGTCACAGATCCACCACCACCATCGGTCGCAGTATATTCTACCACAGTAGTTCCTACTGGGAATTCACTTCCACTGGCTAGACCTGCAGTTTGAGTAGGAGTTAATTCGTTACCCATTGCATCTGCTGCAAATGGTGTATCAAAAGTAACTACTGCACCACAAGCTCCAGCATCACTATCTACTGTAATATCGGCAGGACAAATAACCTGTAATACGGTAGAGTCAAAGTTGATAACGTAGTCGTTTAAGACTCCGTCATCGGCAGCACTAAATGTGTCATTAATTTGTAATGTCCAATCACCCTGGATAGATTCTCCTGCAAACGCAGCAGCAAATGTACCGCCTTCAGGTTGGAAACTCCCTGTATAAGGAGCCGTACCCGTTGTAATTGAAGGAGATCCATCTTCGAAGACCGTACCTAGGTAATCGTCTCCACCTCCACCATTTCCGCTCGATAGATCCAGTGTTGCGCCCGAGGGAGCAACAAGGGTAATATTTAGGTCACCATCAAAGGTATGGTTGATGTCAATTTCAACACTAGAGAGGTCAAAGTTGGTACCAATAGTACCAGCAGGCTCTACTGTTGCTACCGAACTGGCCGAGGTCACAATTGCCTGACCTAGCGGGGTTCCAGTCTCTGAGATTTGAGCAAAGCCCACATAGCTCAGAAGTAGAAAGGTTAATAAAGTAATTTTTTTCATACTTGGTTGATTTAAATAAGAATTAAGTTAAACGAATATAATTAGCACCATGATAAAAAATCACGGTGGATAATTCAATTATAGCTGTAGTTTTATCAGGCCTGTGGGGGGAGTTGGGCCATATTCAAACCAATAATTGTGTAGGATTTTATGGGTTTGAACGTGTTAAATATAACAAAAAAAAGGTCCGTCAAAAGTTAAATTCGATAAAATGCATGTATAATTTTATAATGTGCACTTCAAATAACCACTTGAATAAGAAGTAATAGACTTTTCGTAATCACATTTTTATGCCATGTAATCTGTTTTAATATATTTGTGAGATACCTAAATATAATTTTGCATGCGTCAGTTATTACCTATTATTTGTGCTGTATTTGTTTTCTTTTCTTGTTCAGATACTAATTCTACCAAAACAGTTGCCAAACAAGAAGCTGCGGCTCCTACACTATTTACCAAAATCCCATCTGAAGCCTCCAATATTGATTTTAAAAACATGATTAGAGAGGATTTAGAATTTAATTTTCTCAACTATCCTTATCTGTATACGGGAGCTGGTGTTGCCATAGGTGATATTGATCATGATGGATATGAAGATGTGTATCTCACTTCCAATTTTGGGCAAAACAAACTGTATAAGAATAATGGCGATTTTACCTTTACAGATATAACGGCCACTTCAAAAACGGGAGACGCTCAAGGTTTTGCAACAGGTACTACGATGATGGATGTCAATAATGATGGCTGGCTCGATATTTATGTTGCCAAGGCAGGTTCTATGGATAGCGATGAGGGAAGACGCAATCTTCTTTATGTAAATCAACAAGACGGTACTTTTAAGGAAGAGGCCAAGCAATGGGGTGTTGCTGATCCTGGTTATTCAACCCAGGCCTATTCATTAGATTATGATAAAGACGGCGATCTGGATTTATATGTGGTGAATTACCGTTACGATTTTAAGAATAATACGCGTATTAGTGGTGCTTTACAAAGTCAAATCGAAGAGACAACTAGTGATCAATTGTATCGCAATGATGGCACATCGTTTACTAAGGTCACCAAAGAGGCAGGCGTTTACAATAAAGCTTGGGGGCTTTCTGGAGCTGTAGGTGATTTTAATAACGATGGTTGGGATGATATTTATGTATCTAATGATTATTTAGAGCCAGACATTCTGTACATCAATCAAAAGGATGGTAGTTTTAAAGATGAGGTGTTGGACCGTATGAATCACATTTCCTTTAATTCTATGGGGTCAGATTATGCCGATCTTAACAATGATGGTTATCCAGATTTGATCACGGTTGATATGCTTGCCGAGAATTATGCACGAAGCAAGGAAAATATGGCCTCGATGAGTACCGAGAATTTTATGAAAATCGTGGAAGTAGGCTATCATCATGCCTATATGGCCAATATGCTGCATACCAATGTAGGCAATGGTAAGTTTAAAGAAACAGCTCAACTAAGCGGAATTGTTAAGACAGATTGGAGTTGGGCACCCCTTATTGCCGATTTCGACAACGATGGCTTAAAAGATATTTTTATTACCAATGGAGTGTATAAAGATTACAATAATCAGGATTTTAGAAATGCGCTTAAAGCGAAAAATGCCAGAGGAGAAGCCATGACCTTGCAGGCGGTATTGGATATGATGCCATCGCAAAAATTGGACAACTATATGTATAAGAATCAAGGCGATTTTAAGTTTGCTAAAGTCATTAAGGACTGGGGGCTTGAAGATCCGAGCTTTTCAAATGGAGGAGCATATGCCGATTTTGATAATGACGGAGATTTGGATCTCATAGTCAATAATGTGAATGACGGGATTGGTCTGTACAAAAATAACAGCACGGCAAACTATCTTAAAATAGACTTGGAAGGTCCTTCAAATAATAAACTAGGACTAGGTGCTGAGGTGTATGTGAAAACCAACAATCACAATCAGCATCAAAAATTTTATCTCACTCGAGGTTTTGAGTCTTCGGTATCGCCCAATTTGTATTTTGGGTTGGGAAGCGATGATACTGTTGAAAGTGTCAAGGTGATCTGGCCAGACAATAAAGTGAGTCTTCTCAATGATGTGGATGCAAATCAATCACTTACTGTAGCCTATAGTACTAGCAAAGCCATGCCTGCTCTAGACAAATCAGTAAAGACCAAAAAAACGGTAGTGAGTAACAAGGCACTGCAATTGACCTATAAGCACAAAGAAAATGACTTTAATGATTACGACCTGCAATTACTGCTACCTCAAAAGCAATCTACAAAAGGAACTGGAATTACTGTAGGTGATATTAATGGTGATGGGCTTGACGATTTCTTTGTAGGTAATGCTGCTGGTGCTGCTGCCGAGTTGTACCTTCAAAATAAGGATAACACCTTTAGAAGTATTCAAAAAACATTATGGCAAAAAGAGGCAGGCTATGAAGATGCCAATGCACATTTTTTTGATGCCGATGGAGATAAAGATCTGGATCTCTACGTGGTAAGTGCTGGTTATGAGCTTGCCATAGAGGATGCCCTATTGCAGGATCGATTGTATATAAATGACGGGCGAGGCAATTTTACAAAAGCATCTGGAGCACTACCCAAAATGCTCACATCTGGAAAGGCAATTACCACTGCCGATTATGATCAGGATGGGGATCTTGACATCTTTGTAGGTGGCAATGTCATCCCAGGACGCTATCCGGAGGCACCAAGGTCGTATTTATTAAACAACGACCAAGGAAAATTTACAGATGTAGCCCTGGATATTGATGGATTGGCCGAAATAGGCATGGTGTCTGAAGCTTTATTTACCGATGCCGACAACGATAGCGATCTCGATTTGATGATTGTAGGGGAGTGGATGGCACCTCAATTTTTCTCTAATATCAATGGTCGTTTAGAAAAAGTAAATAATACCAGCGGGCTTGATAAAACTGAAGGATGGTGGTTTAGTGTGACCGCTGCCGATTTTGACAACGACGGTGATCAGGATTATATCGTGGGTAACCTAGGCGCCAATAATAAGTTTCAACCCAAAAAAGACAAACCCATCTATATCAACGCCAAAGATTTTGATGACAATGGTAGTTTTGATGTGGCTCTAAGTAAGATCAATAATGGCAAGCGCGTACCCGTGCGCGGTAAGGAATGTAGTTCTGAGCAAAACCCATTTTTGTTAGAGAAAATAGGCACCTATAATCAGTTTGCCAAATTAGAGCTCAAAGACATCTATGGCGAAGACAAACTCAAAGGAGCCTTGCAATATGTAGCGTATCAATTTGAAACGATTTATATTGAAAATTTAGGAGATTTTAATTTCTCCTATTCAAAATTACCTGTAGCGGCTCAAACCGGTCCAACCTTATCGCTTATTGCCAAGGATGTCAATCAAGATGGCTTTTTGGATATTGTAGGAGCTGGCGCCATTTACGACGCAGAAGTCGAAACCATACGTTATGATAGCAATTACGGATATGTGTTATTGGGAGATGGCAAAGGCAACTTTACAAACAGTATAGATTACCATCCATTTATTGATAGTGATGTTAAAGACTTAGCAACTATTAAAATAGATGAGAAACCGCATTATATTGCAGTGAGTAATAATCAAGCCTTGGAGGTCTTTACATTTGATTAAAGCGCAAAGCATTTAAAAATAGGGTGTGTATTGCATGACCCTATAGTCTATAGTGTTAAGTGCGGGATTTTGCATCTTAAGTGCCTTGTAGTCTTTCATACTTCCTACAGCCCGATTGGCTGCCCCAGAAGGAGCTGTTAAGGATACAGTTGTGATCTTACGAGATGCCCAATGCACTTGATGTATACGAGGTACTTCAGGTGAGACAACTTTTAGGCTTAGATCGTAATCCCTGCATAGTTTTCTAAAAAAATATTCTGGCCCATTTTTGCTGTTGCCTCCAGTAAAGAGCAAGGTGTCAATTTGAGGATGCTCAGACAAAATCTCAAAGAGTGGTCTCAAGCTTACCTCTACCAGCCCTATATCAGAGGCATCTACCTTATCACGGTATGCCGATTCGACAATATCACAGACCCCGATCTTACGGGAGATCAAAAAATCCTGGCGCTCTTTTATGGCTTGCATTGTATTTTCATACTTAAGCCCTAAGTCAAATATGCGATCCAAAATAGGCCAGAGTTGCCCGTCTATACTTCCGTAAGAAAAATTGACATCACCTGGTTTCAAATGGCCTGTAGTAAATCTAGGAGGAGGCAGGGTCCCTACGATCAATTTTTGAGCTGCCTCGAGATTAAAAGGCTCAAAGGGATGTGTATGATAAAAACGCTCCATTTTATGAGCTTAAAGATGCATGTAAACGTTCCACTTCTGCCATGGTGGCTTTGTATTTCCTCTTATTTGCAGGAGTCATATTGGCCGCCTCTGTCAATAGTTCGCTTAATAGTGTCAAGGCATCCTCTTTGCGGTCTAGGGTAAGATAATACCTAGCCAATTGCAAGCGTTCATTATAGTTAAAATAGCGCTGATCTACCTTTTGTAGGATAGGTAGTGCTTTTTGGTGTTGATCTAATTTGGCTAAACTCAGGCCGTAGATAAACTGAGCATTACTTTTTTCAAAGTTGGGCGCAGCTGCAATTTTTTCACCCAAAGCCACCACATGATCAAATTTATCTTGTCTAAAGTAGCACCGTAATAATTGGGTCTGGGCGTCATAATCTGTGGCGTGACTACCTTTTAAGGCATGAAGGTAGGCTTGTTCCGCTTTCGCGAAAGCGTTGACAGAAAAATAGCCCTCGGCCAGTAAAATGCGATTTTGAAATGTATCGGCAAAAGCAAGCTGTTTTTCTAATGTCTCAATCTTTTTAGAAGGCTGAAAATTGTCTTGAAATTCTTTGGTGAGTGTACTTACTGCTGCTCTTTTGGAGGTTTGAGTAAAGAGATAAATCGCACACCCCAACAGAGGAACCAGCAAAATAATCAAATACCAGTAGGGTTGATTCTGCGTTTTATAAACGTGATAGGCACAATATATCTGAAGCCCAATAATGAGATAATACAACATAAAACGAAGATATGTAAATGCCCTGAGCCTAATAAAAACTAAAGCGGGTATTAACGTGTAAAAACCAACTCGTTCTTATCTAAATTGGAAGCTGTGGGGCTAAATCTATAGTTGTCGTAATCAAAACCCTTGAGATCTTCTATAGTATTGGCATTGGTGTCAATGATATAACGCACCATTTGTCCTCTTGCCTTTTTTGCGAAGAAGGAGATCACCTTTAGCTTACCATTTTTTAAATCTTTAAATACTGGAGTTACTATAGGACTGTTTAATTTTTTGACATTGATGGCCTTAAAGTATTCATTACTTGCCAAATTAACACATAGCTCCTCTGGTTCCATCTCGGTATTGAGAAAATTGGTGAGGCGATCTCCCCAAAATTCATATAAATTATTGGCGCGTCCTCTTTTGAGCTGGGTTCCCATTTCTAGGCGATAGGGCTGTATGAGGTCTAGGGGCTTTAATATGCCGTACATTCCAGATAAAATACGCAGGCGGTCTTGAATTAAATCAATCTTATCATGATCTATAGTGTAAGCGTCAAGCCCAGTATAGACATCTCCATCAAACATGTACATGGCTGGCCTGGCATTTTCTGGGGTAAATGGAGTGTCAAACTGTTGGTATCGCTCATAATTAAGCTCAGCTAATTTATCAGAAATTGACATCAATTTACCAATCGCCTTTTTTGATTTTTTAGACAGGCTGGTATTAAGCGATTCGGCTTCTTTTATAAAAGCAGGTTGAGACGATTTTGTAGTAGGCAACTCGTCTTCTGTATTCAAAGATTTGGCGGGTGACAACAGTATTTTCATCGGGTAGTTTTCTTTTTGTAAAATTAAGAAATCCCATAGAAGCACTTAAGGCTTGCTATTGATTTTAATTATGCCACTATTTTAGAAATTCCAAGTATATTG
>CAZJWI010000168.1:0-1609 GCA_964549485.1 uncultured Flavobacteriaceae bacterium | reverse complement strand
ATGAACGTTTACGCGCCATAGGAGCTAAGATTATACGCACTGCTTAATGAAGCCATTGACCGGCTTGACAAATCAACTTCTTACATCCTATTAACATATCCTTGATACGGGAAGCTAATTGTATTGCCTAGAAGTTCAGGGTAATGGTCTTTGTGGATCATTAAAATATGCCTGTTCTTCTATGCTTAGGCCTATAGACTGTGCGATCCGATCTGTGGTAGGAAATCTAAGACTAAGAACAGCTATAGCCAATAGGGCCAGTCCTAAAAATATCACATTTTCAAAAACCATATATAAGGCGGTGCTAGCAAATCCTATACCTTCAACGCTAGCCGTCTCAATGATGTGGGCAGTCTGAAACAGTTGTAATTTCTCAGATAGTTTCTCCTTTTTTTTGACCGTTGTAAGAATCCTCTTTTTTAAAAAATTGCCAAGGCCAATGATTACAATAAAGAAGACAGGAAATATATATGCTACTATCTTAGTCGAAAAGTGTGCCATCTCTAGGGTGGAGAGTTTACTCCAAGTAAAACCTATGAACAAGAGTAAGCCTAAGGTCATAGCCAAATGGATGATCTGTATAGATCGAACAAAGGATTTGATATTTTTTATTGGTTTGTTAATCAGTGGGCTCATTTAACGTTTGGCATCATTTACTTCGATGTAATAGCCATCGGGATCTTGAATATAGAGTTGCCGTATGCCATCGGGTCTAGTCGATAATTTCCCCTCTGTACCAGGCCAATCCGTATAGGTGATGTTTTTTCTGTGCAAGCTTTCGCGAAAGCGGTCTAAGTCTGATACAGCTAGCGCCAGATGTACACCTTTGGGAATCATTTTATCCAGATTGCTCACTTGAATAATGTGTAGCTCGGCATTATCACCTAATCGAAACCATCTAATGTTTGGGTTGTTGGTGCCATTAGCGATTTCTGTGAGCTCAAAAACATTTTGATAAAAAGAGACGCTCTGTTCCAATTGAGACACATTGATCGCAAAATGATCTATCGTAAAACTCAGCTTTGTTTGCGCCTTACTACTTAGGCTAAACAGTACAAAGACAAGGACAAACCCTAATCGATTTTGTAGGGCCATCTTAGTTTTGATTTACTGGTGGTGGTCCATCAGGCACAATAGCTTCATAAATAGCATCGCCTTTGCGCTCTTTATATTCGGCTTTTACCGCCTCGACTAGTTTTGGGTTTTCAAATAAGTCAACCATGGTCATAGCCATAGCTTTGCTGGCATAGGTCATTCCTTTATGACCAATAGACATTCCGCCACAGGCAACCACGGCCCATGAGTGCCAAGGGGTGTCTTTTGGTGCGGTTGTCACGCCTAGATTGATATTTGGAACATTCCAACTTACATCGCCCACATCGGTACTACCTCCCCCAGGATGATCTTTGGTGGCTTCTAAAGGATTAATTTTACTATCCATGCCCACTTGAGGCTTACCGGTGACCTCCTGAATTTTTTTACCAAAAGCGATTTCTTCTGGAGTGTAATTTATAGGACCCAATAGTTCTAGATTTTTTTGCATGATCTCACCACCAGCTCTATTGACGAGTACCTCGTAAATACCTGAGATAAGCGACACCTTATAATC
>CAZJWI010000167.1:0-2868 GCA_964549485.1 uncultured Flavobacteriaceae bacterium | reverse complement strand
TAAACGCAGTATGGGCGCATAGCCCATATTGCCGTTTTATGCTTTGTTGAACAAAGCTCCTACGTCGCAACTTTCACCTCCTATCCTTCCATAAGGTCTCTGCAAATTTTCTTATCTCGCTTTAAGATCGTAAATTTCTTGCATTCTTTATCATCAAAACTTTATATCATGTTAAAAAAAATGGAAAGACACAGGTAATCCTCTTTTTGAACAGGCCTTAACGGCTATGGACAACCATATGAGTTTAAGTAACAATGCACTTGCTACTCGAACCAATTACCTGCGTGGGGTACGTCACCTCATGATGCAATTAGGCAAATTACCTGAACAATGTACTGCTGACCAACTCAAAGCATTCCTCGTCAAACTTCGGGACACCGGACAACTCTCCAGCTCTTCTATTAACCTCCGGGTCTGCGGACTGAAGTACTATTTTCGACACGTGGTAAATCGCCTGGACTTAGTCCTTGGCATTCCTAACCCTCGCATTGCTAAATATGATACGGAGGTACTTACCACATCTGAACTAATGGTTTTATTTCAGACTTGCCGTGATGTAAGACAATTGTTAATTATTCAGTTACTCTTTGATACCGGAATGCGATCCGGTGAGTTAGTGCGTTTGCAATTGAAGGATTTTGACAAAGAAAAACGAACCATCATCTTGCGCAAAGCCAAAGGACAAAAGTTACGCGTAATTCCATATGGCGAACATATACGATCCACCTTGAAGGCTTATATCAAAATGCTGGGTTACTTTCCTAAGGCGGCACTCATCGAATCTTACAAAAAAAAAGGTTCGCCCCTTACCTTACGAGGTTTACAACATATTGTACGCGAAGTAGTAAAACGATCCGGACTTAAAAAACGGATCAGTTGCCACACCTTGCGGCACTCTTATGCAGTTCACTTTTTAAACAACGGTGGACACCTCCCTCAACTCCAACGGCTACTCGGACACCAACATATAACAACCACACTTCATTATTTGAAGTACGCACATATACCCCTTAAACAAATCAAAACGCCCCTCGATAGTTTGATGATTGATGGTAGCACCAACGTTTGAAGTGGCCCATGTCATTGATACCTTTTTCAATGACAATTTTCGTAAAAGCATCCCGGTTCATCAACAACGAACCCTAAATGCTTTGCTACAATGTCGCACCGCTTCCCTGGGCGGGCATGTAGATGCTTGTGACACCTGCGGATTGTTACAAATTAGTTACAACAGTTGCAGAAACCGCAATTGTCCCAAATGCCAAGGTGTACAAAAAGAAATGTGGATCATACAGCGGGAGGAGGAACTTTTGCCACTGTCTTATTTTCATGTGGTCTTCACCCTGCCGCATGAGCTCAACGGCTTATGTCTACACAACCCACGATTCATCTACGATCTGTTGTTTGAGTCAGCCTGGTATGTCTTTAATTCCTTTGCAAGAGATCCACAGTGGTTGGGAGCACAGTCTGCTGCAACAATGATTTTACATACCTGGGGACAAAACCTCCAATTACACCCACATGTGCATTGCATCGTCCCTGGCGGTGGCTTGGATAAACAAGGCAATTGGCAAAACCCTAAAAAAGGAGGATCGGATTTTCTTTATCCCATTATGGCCATGAACAAGGTCTACAGAGCTTATTTTTTAAAGAAGCTAAAAATAGCTTTGGAAGAAGGTCTCTTATCCATACCCAATGGTTTTCCAATGGACGAACCCTACAACGTATGGAAAGAAAATCTTTACAAAAAAGAATGGGTCGTTTACACCAAGCCTCCTTTCTCAAAACCAGAAAACGTAGTGAATTACCTGGCCCGATACAGCCATCGTATTGCAATATCCAACCATCGTATTATTAATGTTACAGACAAAGAAGTCACTTTCAGATACAAGGATTACAAAGATGGGGCAAAGCAAAAAGTGATGACTTTAAAAGGTATAGATTTCTTGCGGCGGTTTTGTTTACACATTGTTCCTGATCGTTTCCGGAAGATCAGGCATTTTGGCTTTTTGTCCAACGCCGTCAAAACGAAAAGTTTAACACTGGCCAAACGATCCCTCCAAAATAAGCTGCACCAGGCATTAAGCAAAGCGGAACGTAAAGCTTTTGCGATCCTCCGTTTATTTGGTCAACCGAAAAACGCATGCCCCTGTTGCGGTAAAGAAAAGCTGGTTACCATTGATGTTTGGCTGGCCAATAAGGACCCGCCAGGGTACTTAAAAAAGGGAGAACGGAAATAATGTTTAGAATGTTTAGCTGCAAAAAGCGGCCTGAGATTGTATTGTTACAAGGCTACTAAAAGAAAGAAATCTGGTTGTTTTGCCTGATATGTTAAACGAAAATAACTATCATCTTGCAAATCTCTCCTATTTAATAACAATAATAACGCAGTTTGGTTTTTTTTATGAGGGAAGTGAGCTGTTCCAAAATCCATAGCGGATATGGAGGTGGGAGGCCCTTGGTACCGCTTCGTTCAACAAAGGCCGAAAATCGGTCTTCAACACAATTTTCAGCCTTTAGTATTAGCGGTCGTTTTCCTTTTTTATTTTCTTGTTCAACATCTTGCCCAAGTTGAGTAATTAATTCCACCTCTGCAATCATAAGCTTCACAAATAAATCCGTATTTGACTTTATAATCTAATCGAGTTTCGCCATTTTTAAGCAATTCGTATTTTATTCCTGAGTCTAATATTCCAAATCCAGATTTTGGAATTCTTTCTAAATATATTGGCTTTAATTCATCTATCTTTTTTGGATACTTCCCTTTTTCTAGTTTATAGTTATTCAATGCTTCACATATTTCTTTTAAGCTCTTTTCTGTTTTTTCGTATTGATAATTTTCTATTTTAGATTCAATTGCAGTTGCCA
>CAZJWI010000166.1:0-7869 GCA_964549485.1 uncultured Flavobacteriaceae bacterium | reverse complement strand
ATAATCACTGTAGCCGTCTCAATCTCTGTGTTTCCATCAGGATAGGTTACCAATACATCATAGGTAAAGCTATCGGTTCCATTAAAGTTATCATTTGGTGTGTAGGTAATCGTACCATCAGGGTTGATCGTTACACTACCATTGGTAGGCGTGCTAGTTGCACTTACCTCATAGTCGCTTCCATTGGTTCCTGAGAAGGTATCATTGTCTAATACATCGATGACTACAGCAACATCCTCATCGGTGCTAGCCGTATCATCAAAGGCATCTACCACAGGGGTAACCGTAACGACAACACTGGCAGTCTCTGTCTCGGTGCTACCATCGGCATTAGTTACCGTAACCGTGTAGTCAAAACTATCACTACCGTTAAAGTTAAAGCCAGGGGTATAATCTACCGTCCCATCAGGGTTGATTGTTACCGTGCCATTAGCAGGATCGCTTACAGAGGTGATTTCATAATCTACGCCATAAACACCTGAGAAATCGTCGTTGGGAAGAATATCTATATTAACTGTAGTATCCTCTGGCGTGGTAGCCACATCGTTTTGCACATCAGCTTTAGGCAATACAGTTACTATAACTGTAGCCACTTCTGTAGCGGTAGAACCATCAGGATTGGTTATGGTTACCGTATAATCAAAAGTGTCAGTACCATTATAATTAGGATTTGGTGTATAGATGACACTGCCGTCTGGATTGATGGTAACACTACCATTTTGAGGCTCGGTCACAGAGGTAACTTCAAAATCGGTACCGTAAGTTCCGGTAAATGTATCGTTATCCAATACATCTATTGTCACAGGTACATCTTCATCTGTAATCGCCACATCATCCATAGCATCTGCCACAGGAGTGACAACTATAGTCACTTTCGCGACAGCGGTATCGCCATTAGCATCTTCAATTTGGTAAAATAGGGTATCTGTACCAGTATAATTGGCGGCAGGAGTATACACTATGAAATCATCGGTTGGGTCTGAAGGTGTCCCATTATTGTCGACTACAGCAACTCCATTTAAAGGTGCGGTAGTTATGACAATCGCTCCTGACGAAGGACCATCTGCTCCAAAATCATCATTATCGGTTACTAAAATCGAAACCGCTGTGTCCTCTGGAGTAGTAATAGTATCATCTAAAGGTAGCGGCAATTGATTTGAAGAAGAAATGGTAACAGTTTCCATAACTTGACATCCATTACCATCGGTAACTGTTACTGTATAGGTTCCGCTGTCTAGGCCTGTGATTGCGGCGGTTGTCTCGCCATTATCCCAAGCATATGAATAAGGAGGAGTACCTCCTGAAGCTGTAGCTGTAGCGGTACCATCATTGGCAGTTTCTCCGTTCTCGTTGGTCGAAACAACATCTACTGAAACAGCTGTAGAAGGTTGAGTAATAGTTCCAGTAGCAGTAGTGGTACACCCATTAGCATCAGTAATGGTTACCATGTAAGTGCCAGCTGCCAGACCGATAAGATCTTCGTCTGTGGCACCAGTATTCCAAAGGTATGAATAAGGAGAAGTCCCTCCATTCACAGCCAAATTTAATGACCCAGTACTTTCTCCGAAACAGAGCACATTACTGGCTGCAATACCACCACTTAAGGTGTTTGGCTCGCTAATTTGAACCGTAGCTTGAGCGGTACATCCCGTTAAACTATCAGTTACAACGACCGTATAACTTCCAGCAACCACTCCGCTAATATCTTCGGTAGTAGCTCCATTACTCCATGAATAACTAAAGTTTGAAGGATCTGAACCACCCGTTGTTGTTGACATAGCGCTTCCTGTGCTGTTCCCGTTACAATCAACATCAGTGGCGATGGCCGTAATATCTAAATCTAAACAACTGCCTGGATTAATAGTGACACTATTGGTGGCTGTACAATTATTGGCATCGGTTACTGTAACGGTATAATCACCAGGGGCAAGTCCCGAAATAGTAGCGGTATTATCTCCGTTATCCCAAGCATATGAGTACGGAGGCGTACCTCCATTCCCACTAGCTGTAGCCGTTCCGTTTGAAAGACCAGGTCCAGTTTCATCTGTAGATGTCACACCAACACTTAAGGCGTCTGGTTGTGTAATAGATACTGTTTGTTCAACAGCCAGACATACAGTGCCATCTATAGTAACGCTTACGGTATAAACTCCAGCAGCAACACCGCCACCGCCTGTGGCTTGTAACGCACTTGAGGTAACACCACTTTGTACAAAGCCGTTACTCCAAGTGAAGGTAAAAGTAGCCCCAGGATTAGCGACAGAACTTGCATTTACTTGAGCCGTACCACTATTATCTCCATTACACGACAAATCTGTAACGCTATCTATAGAAATAACTGCGTCGCAAGTATCGATACAATTGATAACAACACTTTGTGTAATTTCACAACCATTGGCGTCTGTCACCACTACCTGATGTGGCTGGCTATCATCCAAATTGGTAGCCGTTTGCGTGGTTTGATTGGCAGCAGATGGTCCCCATTGATAGGAGTACGGAGGAGTTCCTCCACTTACATTGGCCGCAGCCTGACCGTCACTACAGTTTTGAGCTGTAGTTGCATTTACTCTTGTAATATTAATGCTTAGTGCATCTGGTTCTGAGACTCCTGCACCTGCATTACCAACTACGGCACCACAACTGTTTTTAACTATTACAGTATAGGTACCTGCTGGTACGTTTGCTAAATCTTCTGTAGTAGCCCCGTTACTCCATTCAAATGTGTACGGTCCTGATGAACCAGTAACCGTAAGTTCAACGCTTCCATCAGAAGCTCCAAAACACGACACTGGAAATCCTTGAACCCCTAGAGTAACACTGCTACTAGCAGGTTCAGAGACTACATATGATTCTTGTAATTCACAGCCATTGTCATCAGTAATAGTTACAGTATATGTTCCTGCCAATAAATCAGTAAGATCTTCAGTTGTAGCACCAGTATTCCATAGATAGGTATATGGAGGTGTTCCTCCACCAACGGTCAAATCAATAGCTCCCGAATCATCTCCGTTACACTGAGCATCAGTCACTACTGCGCTAACCGACACATTGGTATTGGGTTGACCCACTTGAGCCGTAGATGATATCGTACAACCATAAGCATCTGTAACCTCTACAGTATAAGGACCAGCAGGAAGATCAGAAATGTCTTCTGTTGTGGCTCCATTACTCCAGCTATAAGTATACGGGGGTAGACCTCCAGTTACTTCCAAATCTATAGATCCAGTACTTTCGCCAAAACATCCAGCATCAACTACTGTTATTGGCAAGGCAATTTCTAAATTCTCAATTACTATAGTTGTGGCATTGGCATTTTCACAATTTGTATTTGTGTCAATGACCATTATATCGTATGTACCCTCTGGTAAATCAGAGAATACTGGAGAAGACTGATAAGCCCCACCATTAATGGAGTATTCGAACTCACTGCCTAAAGGTGCAGTTATTACTAAGTCTGTAAGCCCTGAAGCAGAACAATTCAAATCTACCGTTGGAGCTGCCGGACGATCGACGTAGGTCATCGTGACTAAGGCACTATCACACACATCAGGATTGGGTGCAGGTAAACATACTTCGTATTCAAAGACAACATCCCCGGTAAAACCTGGCGATGGCACATAGGTATAGGTACCATCGGTATTTAAGGTAAATGAAGTACCTGCTGGTGTTGGGCCAGATAACAAAGAATAGGTCGACATAGCCGGAACATTATTATCGACGTTAAGATCGCCATCAATAGTTCCATCAACACAGCCTAAGTCTATCTGATCTACGGCATATTTTTGAAGTAGGAAGAATTTTCCATCACCGTGATCTCTAGTAGCTGCGGTAAATTCAATCTTGGTAATTAAGGAGCCCGTTGGGGCAATATCGTTTAGTTCAAATAATGCAATAGCAATAGTTTGATTATTGTCATTGGTACGACCCGATCTCCAGTAATCGGTATTGGTATTTATTGGTGGTCCAAAAACGGCTCCAGTATAATTACCACTATTACGTACAAAGGTCTCACCCAGTTTTTGTTCTGCTCCTCCACCCACAGGTATACCCCACAGTTCGATATAATAACAATTGTTCCCACCGCGTTCGGTCACGGCCAAAATACCATCTGCATTTGAAGGTATGGCTGGATCGTAAAACAACGTCTGCTTTTGTGCATCGGTAGTTTGCGCATTCCCGAATTGATTACAGATATCACGTCCATTAGGGTTTCCTTCGAAGTAATGGTTGAGATTCTTATCTTGAAATGCCGCCTTTGCCTTATTGTCCCAACCGTTCATATCGGTAATATCCAGGGTAGCCGATGCACTTGATCCTATTTCTTGATTACCATTTTTACGGATAGAATTATCCCCATTGCCATCAGGACCCAATCGGGTTAGCTGATATGCAGAAGGCACCACGAAAGTATTGTACAGCGTACCGTTGGCGGTTATCGACTTAATAGTTGCCGGACTATTTGTACTAGGTTGTGATGCTTCTTCCCAATCAAAGGTGACACCCGTTCTAATAGATGGGGCCTGGGTTTGAGCTGTAGTATTACCCCAAAAACAAAGTACGAGTAATACGTACAGGAAATGGGTAATTTTCGGATTGGTCGTTAAGTAATTTTTATCCATAACTAATGTTTGCGCAAATTAGTACTATGCAATATGCTTATATAATACCACTCATGCAGAGTGTATAATTTAATTCGATAAAAAAGAGAGTGATTTTTTTTGGCTTCGATTCGAGCCCTACCCTACGCGTAACAAGCAGCGTAAAGTTTGAAAGTTCCCCCTTTTCAAAATTTACAAATGATGCCAATCCATCATTAACAATGGCTTAGCATGTGACAATACAAATTTTTCAAGTTGGGAAAACAAAGATAGGCCTAATTAAAAGCTTCCCAATAAAAAATTTGATTTTTAGATCATTAGGTCTAAATCATCGACCAAATGCACAATAAAATGCAATGTTTGGAGATGCACCCCTCTTTAATTCTTACATGTAAGAAAACTGTTGGTACGCTTTGAAAAAATATGGAGCCCAACTATGAAGCCGTTAAGTCCTATTCTTTATTTGCAGTTGAATTTGGGTATCTTTGCAGCCTTAATTGGAATATATGAGTATAAAGTCTGAGATAGCAAGACGTAGAACCTTTGGTATCGTGTCTCACCCTGATGCCGGTAAAACCACCTTAACCGAAAAACTACTCCTATTTGGAGGGGCGATTCAAGAGGCGGGTGCTGTAAAATCTAATAAGATCAAAAAAGGCGCCACCAGTGATTTTATGGAAATAGAACGCCAACGTGGAATTTCGGTAGCTACCTCTGTATTGGCCTTTGAATACAAAGGAATTAAAATAAATATTCTGGATACCCCAGGTCACAAGGATTTTGCCGAAGACACTTTCCGGACCTTGACTGCGGTAGACAGTGTTATCGTAGTTATTGACGTAGCCAAGGGTGTAGAAGAGCAGACCGAAAAACTAGTCGAGGTATGCCGCATGCGAAATATTCCTATTATCGTTTTTGTCAATAAATTAGACCGAGAAGGGAAAGATGCCTTTGATCTGTTGGACGAAATAGAACAAAAATTACAACTCACCGTAACTCCGCTTAGTTTTCCAATAGGGATGGGATATGATTTCAAAGGAATTTATAACCTTTGGGAGCAAAACGTAAATCTCTTTAGTGGAGATAGCCGAAAAAATATTGAAGAAACAGTTCACATAGAGGATATCAAAGATACCCAATTGGATGACTTGGTAGGAAGCGACGCCGCCGACACTCTGCGAGAAGAACTCGAATTAGTCAAAGGCGTATATCCAGATTTTGATCAGCAGGCCTATCTTGAAGGAAATCAACAACCTGTCTTTTTTGGGTCGGCCTTAAATAATTTTGGTGTTCGCGAATTATTGGACTGCTTTGTCTCTATTGCCCCCACTCCGCGTCCTAAACAAAGTGAGGAACGCTTAGTAAAGCCCGACGAAAAAGACTTTAGTGGATTTGTATTTAAAATACACGCCAATATGGATCCTAAACATCGCGACCGATTGGCTTTTGTAAAAATCGTTTCTGGAGTTTTTGAGCGCAACACTCCCTACTTGCATGTGCGCAACAAAAAGAAATTAAAATTTTCGAGCCCGAACGCTTTTTTCGCAGAGCGTAAAGAAATCGTAGACACTTCATATCCAGGAGATATTGTAGGCTTGCACGATACGGGTAACTTTAAAATTGGCGATACCCTCACTGAGGGTGAAATAATTCATTATAAAGGAATCCCAGCATTTAGCCCTGAACATTTCAGGTATATCAATAATGCTGATCCCATGAAGTCCAAACAATTGTCAAAGGGTATCGATCAATTGATGGATGAAGGTGTGGCACAACTTTTCACTCTAGAACTCAACGGACGCCAGGTCATTGGTACTGTAGGAGCACTGCAATATGAAGTAATTCAATATCGCTTAGAGCATGAATACGGGGCCAAGTGTACCTATGAGCCACTCAATGTTCACAAGGCGTGTTGGGTAGATCCCGAAGATCCAAAGGGAGAAGAGTTTAAAGAGTTTTTGAGAGTTAAACAACGTTTTATGTGTAAGGACAAGCGCGGTCAGCTCGTATTCTTAGCAGATTCTCCATTTACCCTTCAAATGACACAGCAACAATATCCTACGGTAAAGATGCATTTTGTAAGCGAGTTCGAATCGGCACACTAATAGGTTATTTTAGGCCTGACCCGTTGGTCCAAAATTAAGGGGCATCGGTGGCTTGTCATAATCTTTAATCTCACCATGCGCTTGTTCAAAACGCCTTACATTTTCTTGCAAAGCCTTAGCGAGTCGTTTGGCGTGTTGTGGTGTTAAGATAATTCTCGATTTGACTTTACTCTTTGGTGCTCCAGGCATGATGTTGACAAAATCTACTACAAATTCTGATACAGAATGGTTAATTATTGCCAAATTGGAATAGGTACCCTGAGCCGTTGCCTCGTCCAATTCTATGTTGATCTGTCCCTTTTGCGGGTTGGTCTTTTTTGTTTCGTCTGCCATAATCTTATGCATTCTTTATTAGCGAATGACTTTCTTTGAGAAGTTTAAAAATTCTTGATTAGCGGGTGAAAGATACGTATTAGTCTGTAGAATGTAAGAAACAACGAGCCGTAAAACGCATCAATGTTTTGGTGATGATTATCAACGCACTATATCAAAATGTAAAAAAAATCCCGCTCTGATTGTCAGAACGGGATCTAAGTTTACGCTTTCGCGAAAGCTATTACAGTCTAGTTATAATTGACTTCCTGCTTTTCGGCCATCATATTCTCGAGGTCCTCCTTGCTTCCTACAATAATATTATCGTAGCGACGCATACCCGTACCTGCAGGTATCTTATGACCTACAATAACATTCTCTTTCAAGCCTTCTAAGGTATCTACCTTACCGCTTACGGCAGCTTCGTTCAATACTTTAGTAGTCTCCTGGAAAGAAGCCGCAGAGATAAATGACTTGGTCTGCAATGACGCTCTTGTAATACCCTGAAGTATTGGAGAAGCCGTAGCTGGTGTCACATCTCTAGCAGTTACTAGATTCTTATCTTCACGTCGTAAGATCGAATTTTCATCTCTTAACTCACGCGGAGAAATGATCTGTCCCGCTTTAAGGTTTTCAGACTCACCAGCATCCTCTACTACTTTCATTCCAAAAATAGCATCGTTTTCTTCGATAAAATCTGATTTGTGTACTAATTGATTCTCTAAGAAAATGGTGTCTCCCGGATCTTCAATTTTTACTTTGCGCATCATTTGACGCACGACAACCTCAAAGTGCTTGTCATTAATCTTCACCCCTTGTAGTCGATACACCTCTTGTACTTCATTAACAAGATA
>CAZJWI010000165.1:0-3186 GCA_964549485.1 uncultured Flavobacteriaceae bacterium | reverse complement strand
GCACATCATCATCACCAATAAGCTGTAACATATTACCTGCAAATTGATTCATTTGAGCTTCGGTAATGGCAATGATCTCTTTGCCACTTTGCTTAAGCATTTTTTGAACGTGTTTGCGCTCCTTTTTATCGTCTATAGTGTCCAGGCAAATCACACAAAAAGATTCTGCCAGACACATCATCACGTTGGTATGATAAATAGGCATCCGCTTACCATCTACGGTTTGATTAGCCGTAAAAACAACTGGACTGTATTCAAAATCTTCACAAAATTCTATAAATAGAGCTTCATCGGCTCTGGGAGAAAGCGCACAATAGGCCACTTCGTTAACACGATCCATCAGTATGCTGCCTGTACCTTCAAGAAACACCTCTTCGTCTTCGGCGCTGGTATAGTCGATAACATCTTTGATATAAAAGCCTTCTTCCTCTAGACGGTCAAAAATAGCCTCTCTGCGTTCGAGCCTTCTGTTTTCGGCAAACATAGGATAGATGGCCACATTGCCACTTTCGTGAAAACTCACCCAATTGTTGGGAAAGATAGAATCTGGAGAATCGGTTTCTGGCGTATCATTTTCAACAATTACCCTGATCCCTTTAGATCTTAAAAGCTCGACAAAAGCGTCAAACTCGACTTGTGCCTTCGCATTAATCTCGGCATTTTTTAGATCTAGATCTTCCTGGAAATAGTTGTTTACCGCGGTTTGTTCGTTCATCCTAAACCGTATAGGACGAATCATAAGTATGGTATCTGTGATTTGATGGCGCGCCATAAGTACTCCTTTAAAAACAATACAAAGCTACAACTTAGCCCTTAAATTTTCGATAATAATGTGACCGTGTTGGCGTGTATTTTCAATAAATAATTTACTGGTCTGTAAACCAGCCTTTATCACTCCAGCCACATAGACATTGGGCAATGGTGTTTCTAAGGTTTCGGGGTCATGCAGTGGCGTTTTATAGGCATCGTCTCCTATAGGCAAGCCTAATTTGTCAAACAAACTGTAGTCTGGCGTATACCCGATCATAGCCAAAACAAAATCATTGTCAATCTCTTTGAGACCGTCTGGAGTATCGAGTAAGACACTGTCTTCTTTGATGGCTTTGACCGTGGTATTAAAGTAAGCCTGTATCGAACCCTCCTTAATTCTGTTTTCAATATTGGGCTTGATCCAGTATTTGGTCTTTGGATATATCTCAGAAGCCCTTATTGCCATGGTCACCTCGGCTCCTTTATAGTAGGTTTCCAAGGCCACATCACAGGCCGAATTGGCCGCTCCTATGACCAACACCTTTTGTCCAACATAAGGATGTGGGCTGTCGTAAAAGTGCTTTACTTTAGGGAGGGATTCTCCAGGTATATTTAATTTTCTAGGCGTATCGTAAAATCCTGTACAAACAATAACCGCTTTCGCGAAAGCGCTCCCTTTTGAAGTTTCAATAGCATACCCACCTTGTTCTGGTGTCATACGCTCTACCTTAGTGTAGAGTTGTATATTGAGTTTCCAACTTTCCTGAACCCTTCTATAATATTCTAGTGCCTCATTTCTGGTGGGCTTATCGGTATGAGAAATAAAGGGCACGTCTCCAATCTCCAATAACTTGGAAGTCGAAAAAAACGTCATTTGCTCGGGAAAATGATATAGCGAATTAACCAGCACTCCTTTTTCAAAGATGCAATAACTCAAACCAGCCTTTTGTGCGGCAATACCACATACCAGTCCTATGGGACCTCCACCTATTATTACAACATCATACGATTTTGTAGGCATATTTATCGATTTCTCCAAAAGAATGGGGTTAACAAAATGAGTACTGTAAATAATTCCAGACGCCCTATCAGCATCAAAAAGCCACACCACCACTTGGCAGGGGTAGGTAGACCACCAAAATTATCTACAGGACTTAAATCACCAAAGGCAGGTCCAACATTACCCAGTGATGAAGCGGCACCACCAAGAGCCGTTTGAAAATCAAGACCAAAGGCCGCCAATACAGAGGCACCTATAATCCAAGAGAGCATATATAATATAAAAAAGGCCAGTATATTAAATATGATCGTTCTGTCTACAGACCTACTGTTGTATCGCACAGGCAATATAGCCCGTGGGTGTAGGGTACGTTTAAACTCGACTATGGCGTTGCGAATAGTTAACAGATGGCGCACCACCTTGATCCCACCCGATGTAGATCCTGCAGAACCGCCCAAAAACATCAATCCAAAAAAGATAACGGTCAAAAACGGTGTCCATGCCGTAAAATCGGCAGTGACAAATCCTGTGGTGGTAATAACTGCTATCACTTGAAACCAGGCATGCCTCCAGGCGCTTTCGCCTTCACCTAAAACCATTGGATGATGTATCGTTGATGCAGTAATATCAGCCTTAAAGTAGATAACCAAAGCTGTGATAATTGTAAAACCTAAAATAAAGGTCATATATAGTCTAAACTCTTCATCTCTTAGGATCTTTTGGACCTTTCCTTTAAAGGCAAAATAACTCAGGACAAAATTCATCCCTGCCAGTATCATAAAAAAGATGATGATATATTGAATTAAAGGCGTGTCATTCCAAAAAGCGACACTGTTATTTTTTGTAGAAAAACCTCCAGTAGACAAAGTACTCATCGCGTGATTAATCGCATCAAAAAAGGACATACCCGCCAGTTTGAGAGCTATAGTTTCAAGCGCCGTAAAACCAAAATAAATAAGCCAGAGGCGCTTCGCGGTATCGGTAATTCTGGGGTGAAGTTTATCGGCACTCGGGCCAGGGGCTTCGGCGGCAAATAGCTGCATCCCTCCTATTCCTAGAAGCGGTAGTATAGCGATGGCCAGAACGATGATTCCCATACCTCCTATCCAATGGGTCGTACTGCGCCAAAACAATATACCTTTAGGTAAGGCCTCAATATCCGACAAAATAGAAGCCCCAGTTGTAGTATAGCCACTTATGGTTTCAAAAAAAGCATTTGTAACAGTTGGGATAGCTCCAGAAACCAAATAGGGCAACATCCCGCTCATAGACATAAACAGCCACCCAAAGGTGACCACAATATATCCCTCTCTTTTTTTTATTTCTTTGCGGTGCCCCCTTGTAATGAACATTAGAAGTGTTCCCGAAAATATGGTAAGTAACCCCGCTGCCGAAATTGAGAGGGCAGCTCCATCTTTACTAAGAAGGCTTACCAA
>CAZJWI010000164.1:0-9094 GCA_964549485.1 uncultured Flavobacteriaceae bacterium | reverse complement strand
GTTATTTTCTATATTACTAGCAAAGTACGTGCCTTAAACTTAGGGTAGGTCATTTTGTACTTCAGATTGTGGGTTAGAACGGTTATAGATATGCACATCTCGTTGTGGGAACGGAATGCTGATATCGTTTTCACGAAAGGCTGCGTCGATTTTAAAGCGCAGCTCACTTTTTATTCTCGGATCGGTAAAACTATTACTGATAAAAAAGTAAATACCAAATTCTAAAGCGCTATCTCCAAAATTTTCAAAAAGGACAAAGGGTTTCGGATTTTTGAGCACTCCGTTTTGGGTTGAAGCACATTCTAGCAGTAACTGTTTTACCAATTGGGTATCGCTGCCATAAGCCACTCCCACCTGTACCGATTCTCGTACAGTCTTGTGGTTTTGAGTCCAATTGTAGACGGTTTCTGTGAGAAATTTGTGATTGGGAATCACAATAACCTTATCGTCACGCGTTACCGCACGGGTAGTTCTTAATTTAATATCAAAGATTTTACCCACTTTACCATCGTTAAATTCAATGATATCTCCGATATGGAGTGTTTGATCTAAAATGATAAAAATACCCGATAACACATCCTGAAATAGGGTTTGCAAGGCAAAACCTAAACCTACAAACAGGGCCGCCGAGGCGGTTAAAAAGACGGTCACATCAACACCAGTAGCACTTAAAACAGCGACTACCGCCAGTACATAAACGATGTACTTTAGAAAGGTAAAAATACTGTTGAACTTTTTCTTATCCTCTTCTGGCAATTTTCTCGATACCACTTTTCGCGCCAAGCGCAACAGGCGACCCACTACAATAAAGGTGAGTATAAGCATCAATACCGTGCCCACGGTCAGTTTTACTCCTTTATCACTAGGACCAACATGAATACCGTAATCGAGAAAATCTTGAATGCTTCCCCAGATGTCATCGGTAATGACTTCTTTTACTTTTTCGACCGCTGTATCTTGTATTGCCATCACCTAGTATTTTAACCACTTAAAGAGCTCTTTATAGGTTGGCTTTTTGCCATACATCAAGATCCCAACACGATATATTTTACCTCCAAACCAAACGGTAAAAACAAAGGAAGCAACCAGTAAGAACACAGATAGTGCCAGCTGCCAGGTAGGGACATCAAAAGGTATACGCATAAGCATCACTATGGGTGAGGTTAAAGGAATGATAGAGAAAATCGTAGCCACAGTACCGTGAGGATTATCAATTACAGCAAAGAATCCTACATAAATTGCGAGCATAAGCGGCATAATAATAGGCAGCATAAACTGCTGAGTATCGGTTTCATTATCTACCGCAGCACCTATGGCCGCGTAGATAGAACTATACAGAAAATAGCCTCCTATAAAGTAAATGAAAAACCCTAAGACCAGTTGTAATAATGGCAGCTTGCTTACCTCCCCTATAAATTGAGTCATCATATTAGGATCATTGGCCATAGCCTGGGCTTGCTCACTCATAGCGCCACTAGAACTAGCCGATGGATCTACGCCAAAGACTACCGTAGCCATGGTAAGTAGCACCCCGCCCAAAATAACCCAAATGGCAAATTGAGTAATTCCCGCCAAGGTCGTACCAAGTATTTTGCCCATCATCAACTGAAAAGGTTTGACCGATGAGATAATGACCTCGATGATCCGATTGGTTTTTTCTTCAATAACAGAGCGCATGACCATATTGCCGTAAATAATGATAAACATCATTAACAAATAACCTGCCGCCCCGCCAAAACCAGCTTTAACCCAATTGCTCATCTTAGATGATTTTTCACCAGAAAAGTTTTCAATATTAAGATCAATCGAAGTCTTTGATGTTTCTAAGACGCTCAGATCAACCCCCTTGCTCAAAAGGTTGATATCAGTCAATTGTTTTTCCAAGCGTTTTTCAATACGCTCGACCAGACCAAACGACGGCGTTTCCTTACCAAAAAAGGTCACACCTTTAGCGATTGCGCCTTCTTGAGCTGGAATGTGTATGAGGCCGTAATAACCTTCTTTTTCGGCTATGTCTTTGACCGTTTCCAAGCCCTGGTTTTCCATAGTGATATAGGTGGTCTCATCGGTATTAAAAAAGGTATTGGCAAAAAGACCAGATTCGTCTACTACAACAATGGTTCGCTTTTCGTTACTGTTGAGCTGGGTGAGATAAGAGATGAGCACAATCATACCCACAACAATAAGTGGGCTCAAAAAGGTCATGATCAAAAATGACTTATTTCTTACCCGTGCGTTGTACTCTCGCTTGATAATTAATGATAGCACACTCATATACTTTGATTTACAGTTTGGATAAAAATATCATTTACACTTGGGATTACTTCGGTAAAATGATTTACCTGCCCATACTGTTGTAAATGAGACAAAAGCTCATTGGGCGCTGCGTCATCGGCAATTTTTATTCGAAGTTTTAATTCGTCATTAAGCGATTTGAAAGAGGCCGGACTACAGCTATATATTTGGGATAAGGCGGTTTCCGCTTTCGCGAAAGCGGATGGCTCCATAACCACCCCCACATCAAAAGTATTATTCTTATACGCCCGCTTGATGGTATTGATCTCGCCGTCCAAAATCTTATTTGATTTATGTATTAGGGCGATATGATCACAGAGTTCTTCTACCGATTCCATGCGGTGGGTAGAAAAAATGACCGTAGCGCCTTCGTCGCGTAATTGCAATATCTCATCTTTGATCAAATTGGCATTAATTGGATCAAAACCACTAAAAGGCTCGTCAAAAATCAAAAGCTTAGGATGATGCATTACCGTAACCACAAACTGGATTTTCTGAGCTTGACCTTTGGAGAGTTCTTGAATTTTTTTGCCCCACCAGGCTCCTATATCAAGTTTGTCAAACCAATACTTGGCGCGCTTTTTTGCTTCTGTCTTACTCAAACCTTTGAGCTGTGCCAGATACAATACCTGTTCTCCAACTTTCATAGACTTATACAATCCCCGCTCTTCTGGCATATAGCCAATATCCGCAATGTGTTTGGGTTGTAGTGCCTCACCGTCTAGGGTGACGTGACCCGAGTCAGGCATAGTGATTTGGTTTATGATTCGGATCAAGGTAGTTTTGCCAGCCCCATTGGGTCCTAACAACCCAAAAATACTTCCTTCTGGCACCGCCACTGATACCCCATTCAAGGCTGTAAAATTTCCAAAATTTTTAGACACTGTATCTACAGTGAGTAATGCGTTCATAGTGTTGGATTAGTTCATAAAGATAAAAAAAGCGCATCGCTCGATGTGCTTTTTTAAAGATTATTTAGTCGCTGATGTCAACTTGATACTCCTCATTTTTAAATTCTTAAATATCGACACAAATTGACCCCTTAACGATTGACGAGCATGTCTATTCTGTATCATACTTCTCATAGTGTTGATAGTAAAATGTACAGCATGGTTCAAAAGTTTAACCTATTATGGAGTCTTTTCTTATCTCCTACCTTAGATAGATTTTTTTTAATTAGGCTTATTTGCGACAAACTTTTGAAAAGTACGTGACCTCTAAAATAGTCTCTAAGAGTGGGAACCTAATTAATCACGATTCCTATGAGCAAGTTCAACAAAATACCTAAAAACAAAACCCACCCTCGACCAAAGTCAAGGATGGGAAAAAAATTGCTATGAAAAAGAAAAATAACGCTAAAGATTGTTTAACGTTATTCAAATATAGTTTTTTTTTATGAACTGCCTGTTAAAAGGAGTTATAAATATGCTGTCACTTCTTTCTTACGAAAACATATCCTTTACTTTTTCAAAAAAGGATTTGTCTTCTTTTTCAGGATTGGGCGTAAAATTTTCATCTTCTGCCATCTTTTCAAAAAACTGTTTTTGTTCTTTATTAAGCGTTTTTGGCGTCCACACATTTACATGTACAAGTAAATCACCCTTGCCATAACCATTAATAGACGGAATTCCTTTTCCGCGCAAGCGTAAAATCTTACCACTTTGCACACCTTCTTCTATTTTGATCCTCACCTTACCGGTTACGGTATCAATTTCTTTAGTGGTTCCTAGAACAGCCTCACTAATACTGATGTAAAGGTCATAATGCAAATTATCACCTTCGCGTTGTAATTGTGGATGATCTACTTCTTCAATAGCTACGAGCAAGTCTCCTGCGATCCCATTCCCAGGCGCCTCATTACCTTTGCCTGATACTTTGAGTTGCATTCCGTCTACTACTCCTGCTGGTATTTTTATAGAAACCGTTTCTTCTTCGGCAATAAGACCTTGAGCGTCTGCACCTGCAGGACGATTATCAATCATTTGCCCTGCGCCACCACAGGTATTACAAGGAGCGCTGGTTTGCATCCTACCCAAAATGGTATTTTGGACACGCGTCACTTGCCCTTGCCCATTACAGGTAGAACAAGTTTTATAGGTAACCCCCGCAGCTTGTTTTTTGCGTTTTACTTTAATCTTCTTCTCAACACCATTGGCAATTTCTTCCAGGGTGAGTTTTACCCGTATACGAAGATTACTGCCTTTTGCACGACGCTGACCACCGCCAAAACCGCCGCCAAAACCAGAGAAACCGCCACCGCCACCAAAAGCACCGCCAAAAATATCACCAAACTGGCTAAAGATGTCATCCATATTCATACCACCTCCGCCAAAACCACCGCCTTCAAAGGCTTGGTGACCATATTGATCATACTTAGCGCGTTTTTGCTCATCGCCAAGAATCTCGTAGGCTTCGGCAGCCTTTTTAAAATTCTCTTCGGCTTTGGCATCACCAGGATTTTTATCTGGATGAAATTCTATCGCCTTTTTTCTATAAGCCTTTTTGATTTCGGCCTGAGAAGCGCTTTTGTCTATTCCTAATATTTCGTAAAAATCTTCTTTCATTTTCTCTACTCGTTTTTACCGAGTGCTTAAGTGTTACTATTATGTTTCGCTAGAGCGAAAAACCATCTAGAACCTAAATTCTTATTGTCCAGTTACTACCTTTGGAAAGCGAATTACCTTCTCACCTAAGGTATAGCCTTTCTCTACCACATCGACAATCTTACCCTTCATTTTTTTGGAAGGGGCAGGTATTTGAGTAATTGCTTCGTGCTTGTCTGCATCAAAAGCATCCCCAGCTTTCACCTTCATCTCTTCTAAGCCCTTAGACTTGAGTGTTTCTCTCAACTTATTGCTTATTAGACCAACACCTTTGGCCAATTCTTGATCTTTTGCTTTCTCAATCTCTGCCAAAGCTCGATCAAAATCATCTAAGACAGGTAGCATCGATTGGATCACCTCCTGGCCTGCCGTTTTAAACAATTCGATACGCTCCTTGGTCGTGCGACGTTTATAATTTTCAAATTCGGCAAAGAGTCGTAGAAACTTATCCTTTTCCTCTTGCAAATCTGCCTGAGCTTGTTCTAATTCGCTTAGGGTTTCTTCTTCTTGATTGGTGGCTTGCTGAGTGTCTTCTGCCACTTTATCTTCAATTTGTTGTGTTTTATCTTTTGTTGCCATAATCGGTCAAAACTTCAATTTTTAATTGCAAGTGGCAAAAGTACTGCCATTTGTCCTAAAATGTCAAAATGTCACCGTTTGTTTTGTCAAATTTTATCAGCTATGTATCGTCAGGGGTCAATTGGGCCACACATTTACATTCTTTTAGTAAATATTTAAGACCCTTGGATGGCATTAAATGTTAATTTTGAAAGCTAATCATCAAATATATACACTATGAAAAAGCACTTTTTAAAACCACTAGTTATAGCCGCCATTGCATTTGGAGTTATTTCTTGTGGAGAGAAGAAAAATGAAACTGAAGCCACAGAAGCCAAAGAAGCTGCTACTGCCGCCGCCACTGCAACTAAGTTCAACGTAAATACAGAGGCCTCTTCTATTGCCTGGATGGGCTCTAAACCTACAGGTACTCATAACGGAACAGTTGACCTCTCTGAAGGTGTGGTAAAGGTAGAAGGAGATAAGATTACGGGTACCTTTATTATTGATATGACTTCAATAGAAGTTGCAGATCTTGAAGGCGATCAAAAAGCAAGTTTGGAAAGTCACTTAAAAGGCACTGCCGAAGGAAAAGAAGACGATTTCTTTAATGTGACCAAATATCCTACAGCTGTTTTTACAGTGACAGGAGTAAATGAGATGAATGGTAAGAAAATGATGGAAGGAAATCTTTCAATGAAAGGTCAAAAAAAGAATATTTCTTTCCCAGTATCTTATCAAATTAAAGGCGATATGATGGAACTAACCAGTGAACCTTTTACTATTGATCGCACGCAATGGGGTATCAAATTTATGTCTAAATCTATTGTAGATGATATCAAAAACGGAGTGATAAGCGATGATATGCAACTCACTATAAACCTGAAAGCCAATAAGGCATAATTATTCAAAGAATACAGTAATCAAGGGCATCTTACACAAGATGCCTTTTTTTATGCGTCCAACACAGCAGGTATGGCTTCTTCTATACTCACATGCTCAAAAACAAAACCTGAGTTTCTAATTTTATCGGCGCATACTTTTTGACTTTCTAAAACAATAGCGGCCATATCTCCTAATAAGAGTTTAAGGGCAAAGCTGGGTACTTTAGGCAAAATTAGCGGCTTTTCTAAGGTTTTGGCTATGGTCTCTGTGAGTTTTTTATTGGTCACAGGATTGGGGGCTACCCCATTGTAGATCCCTGTGAGTTTTTCTGTCATGATATGTAAATAGAGTCTGGCCATGTCGTCAACATGTATCCAGGATTGCCATTGCTCCCCACTTCCTAATGCGGCACCAGCATACATTTTTATAGGCTGAACCATCTTGGGTAGTGCTCCTTTTTGATCATCCAATACTATTCCGGTGCGCACCATAGCCGTGGCAATATCGAGTTGTTGAAACAAAGCGACCTCGGTCTCCCAAGCCTTGACAACTTCCCCTAGAAATCCTTCGGCATATTTTGGATAAGTTTCATCGTAGTATTTGGTAAGCGAAGAAGGATAGGCTCCTATAGCACTGGCAGATACAATATGTGTTACTGTGTTTGCCCCCTGTTCACGCTTTCGCGAAAGCGCCTCCCTGATGATACGGGCACTTAAGACTCGACTGTCTAAAATGATTTTCTTGTTGGCCTCGGTCCACCTTTGGGCAATAGACGCGCCAGCCAAATGAACGATTACCGCTACTCCTTCTAAAGATTTCTCATCCAAAATACCTGCAACAGGATCCCAAAAAAAACCCTTGTAATCGGGTTGATTGACTATATTTTTTTTTGAAGTAGTGAGATAGTGAACGGTCATGCCTTGCTCTCGGCAAAGGTCTGATAGCCTACTCCCAACGAGCCCTGTAGCTCCTGTGATCAATACGATCATATTCTTTTTACTTAAAGATAGTGGCATCGATCTTATTCTACAAAGACTTTACAACAAGTTTAACGCCTTATTCTACACCATCAACATAATCTTGAAGATAAGCATAACGCGGTGTTAGTTGTCCATTTTGTGTCATTAGGGCCCTTCGCAAAATACCCTGCTTATCGTCATTATAAAAGGCAGGGATGACATGCTTGAGAAACATTTCTCCAAAACCTTCGCTGGCATCTTTGGGTAATTCACAAGGTAGGTTGTCTACAGCCATTACCGTTACCGCTTTGGGAGCGTCAAAGGCTACCTCCTGTTCTGTCTCCGGATCATAACCGTAGAGTGGCGATGCAATGGTTGAAGGTCTTATAGTTGTGGCCACGGGTCCATCGATATCACAAGAGACATCGGCAACCACCTTAATGGCAAAATTGGGCTTTTTAACATCTTCACGCGTAATCAAATATGGGGCACCATCGCCATAGAAGTGTCCGGCGATAAAAAAGTCTGTCACTTCTGCAAAGCGCATAAAATCGGAAACATAAGGTGATGGATCTTTGTAGAAAGCATACTTGTCGCCTTGGCCACCATCTTTTCTCTTATTGTAATCCAAAACATCGATCATACAGTAAACTGCCTCATTAAAATGCTCTGTTAAAAATGTTTCTACATTAACGCGTTTGACTCCCATATGATCAAGAATCTCCTGAGCTCCTTTGGCTACCTTGCCACTTCCGGTGAGACAGATCTTTATTTTTGGGAGACGAATCGTGTCCAAAGCCGCTTGTAGCGCCTTTAAATCTGGCAAGACTTCGGCTTTGGGCAATTCAAAACTGTTATAGCGCAACCCCCAAGCTTTAATACCATTGTAAGCTCCTACCAATCCAGCATATCGACCAAAACCAATAAGTCTTCCTCCAGACGGCTTTGTAATCACCTCGTGATCATATAATTCGATATGACGCTCTAATATAGCTTGAAGCAAAGCCCTATTATAGGGCTGTTTTTTTATGGTATGACTAAAAAAGAAGTACTTCTTATGGGGCACCAAAAACGAAATGGGAACCTCTTTTACACCTAAAAACACATCACAATCTTCTAAGTTATCTGTCACTTCAAATCCAGCATCACTATACTGCTGATCTGAGAATATTCGAATATCTGACGGTTCTACCACAAATGTTGCCTGAGGAAATTGCTTTTGTGCTTCTTTGAGCATGTCTGGCGAAAACACAACACGACGATCTGGTGGGTTTTTTCTTTCTTTGATGATGGCAAATTTCATAGGACAGATGTTATTTTGGCAGTCTAAATTTTTGGTACAGCTTTTGTCTCAATAAGGATAGCAAATATACACTTTAGTGATATATTTGCTATCACTTACTTTTATCCATATACGAGCGTGCGTAGGCAGCTTAATATTGGTCAAAGGGTAAGATGTTCTTTTACAATGGGGTCGATTTGGTTTTGACAGCGAGATTAACCAAATGGTAAGCACGTCGAGCGCTGGACTATAGCTCGTAAATCTCATAATTCATCTTTTTTAAACGGCGAGAATAACTACGCCCTAGCTGCATAATGTGAATTATAGTAAGATTACGCCTCGGTCTGCAAGGCAGACAAGCAGGAAGTCACTCGAGAGCCTTGGTTTACGGCAATCGATTTAGTGGCTTCGTAAAAGTAAACCTAGCCAAGATAGGGTCTTGATATCTTAGCGAAATTTAATCGAGAATAAGGTAATACTTGGTAGTTTCTGACCGGGTCTTACACGAAAAT
>CAZJWI010000163.1:0-23177 GCA_964549485.1 uncultured Flavobacteriaceae bacterium | reverse complement strand
AGCCATTAGTGCTGAAAATGAGGCCAAATACGATATTACCTCAAATGGTACGATTATATCCGAGGCTACTAAAAACAAAATGAAGGCTGCCCTTAGTCATGTAGATACCAAAGAGCTCGCCAATGCTAAAACTTTGGAAGATAGCATGAATGTGGTGATTTCTCACAATTTGAAGAAAGATCTGGATAACAGTTTGGGTAGCGATGATATCGACATCAATATTGATGAGACGGTGGTGATGATTACTATATCTGATAAATTGTTGTTCAAATCTGGTAGTTATCGCGTCAATTCTAAGGCTAACGATTTGTTACAGCGCTTGGCCGATGTGGTAAATTCTGAACCGGCTATAGAAATTATGGTAGAGGGTCATACCGACAATCAAACTGTAAAACCTGGTGCCTATGTCAAAGACAATTGGGAACTGAGTGTACAACGTTCTACAGCCATCGTAAGAGAATTACAAGAAAAATATAATGTTGACCCTGCCAAGATGATAGCTGCAGGAAGAAGTAGTTTTCATCCGCTAGTCGAAAATACAGATAAAGAGAGCCGCGCTATTAACCGTCGAACTCGTATCGTTATTTTACCGAATCTGGATAAGTTTTTATCGATGATTACCGCAAACTAAGAATGCCCTTTTTTTCCCCTGAAGAAACCACACTGTTTAAGCATAGTGTGGTTTTTTTTTAATCACAAAAAGTACCTTTAACTTTTCCAGAATGCCAGCTTCTTTTTGAGTCGCTTTTTACGGTAAAAACGGGCTTGAAAATCACTTATAGCTTTCCACATATGCTCGTAAACTAAGGCTTCGGGTTCATTGCTCTGCGCCGCATAAGCCTTGGCCATGATACGCACATGAGATTCATAGCGCGAGAGGCGCTCAAAATTTTTCATCCGCTGCTCAAAGCTCATCGTACCAAATTCCATACGATTGAGATCTACCAAATAAAAGGCATACCCCTGATCTAGAATTTTAATAAGTGTGTTCCCGGGAGAGTGATCTTTAAAGTGTACACCCTGTTGATGCAGTTTAAAAGTAAAGACGGCAAAGGCCGCGAGGATATCTGGATTGCCAGCATATTGTGAATCTCTTATAAGCTCTCTATAAGTCAGATCATAATCTATATGTTCACTGATGTAATAGCTCTCGCCAAAAAACAAGGCTGTTGACGCCTCAGCATAGGCTACTGGATGTGGCGTACCTATACCCTTTTTGATTAATATGTTGGCATATTCAAAAGAACGTCTCGCCTTAGAAATCCTAAAAAAGCGATAGGCAATCTTATTGATTACATTAGGCTTTTTAAAAGACTTTATATTGACCAATTGCCCATTGAGATCAAAGACTTTAATGGTATTACGTGCTCCTTTGTCAAAAGTGGTGCCCTGGTGATCAAAATGCGTCAGCATCTCTTTGATCGCCCTTGCATTGGCTTTGTATTTTTGAGCAAACCGTATTTTCATTTGGCAAAACTACATTTTTCTATGTAATGTAGCCCTCTGCTTTTGCTATCTTTGTCGCAAATCCATCCTATGCAGAAGGTTTTTCTGGAAAGTCACAATATTAAAAATCCGTTTTTTGGCTTTGGTCAGTTCAATTATCACCTGATCAAAGGGCTTTATCAATGTGCTCCAGAAGATTTTAAGATGGTATTACACCTTAAAGACAAAGACAAATGGCGTAGCACCTTTGGTGACTTTTTTGATTATAAAAAGTATTATTCTTTAAGACGCTATCCTCAGGCCAGAACGCGTAAAAAGTATGACTTGTGGCATGCCATGAATCAGAACACCAAAATCGAACCCTATCACGATTTGCCGTATTTATTGACGGTACACAATATTACGCATATAAAAAATGAGGATCGGTATATGGAAGACGAAACGCATCAGCGATTTCAATCCAAATTAAGCCGAAGCAGTGCTATTACCTATATTTCTGAATACGCCAAGACCTCTACACATCAATATTTTAAGGTGCCTAAGGTACCAGAATTTGTCATTTATAATGGCAACCCCATAACCAGCATACAAGTATCTGACATATACACTCCAACCCATACTGCTAGTGCTCCTTTTTTGTTTTCTATAGGAGAGTTTACGCCCCGCAAAAATTTTCTTTCGTTGGTCAAAATGCTTCGATTGCTTCCCGATTATCAATTGGTTATTGCCGGTAAAAACACCACCAAAAATGCTGATGAAATTAGACAGTATATCACTAAGCATGGTTTGGGTGATCGCATCCTTTTGCCAGGAAAAATTTCCGAACTGGACAAACAGTGGTATTTTAAACACTGTCGCGCATTTGTATTTCCATCCTTAAGAGAAGGCTTTGGCTTGCCGGTTATTGAGGCCATGCGTTTTGGAAAGCCAGTAATTACCTCTAATAATACCTCTCTACCTGAGATAGGTGGTGCTATCGCCTATTATTTTGATCATTTTGATCCCGAATATATGGCTCAAAAAGTAAACGAGAGTATTGAAGATTTTGACGCAAATATCGAAGTAAATACCTCAAAGAGTATTGCCAGGGCTCAATCATTTAATTGGACTACAGCGGCCCAATCTTATATTGAGGTCTATAGAACCTTATTAAATTCTTAAGCTATGCCTTTAAAAAGTCTTGCCAGAAAATACTATAAAAAGAAGACCTTATACGACACCTTGCATCACCCTCAGACCAATGAAGGAGCTGTAAATATTCACAGGCTAGACACCTTTAACGTAGGCGATTATTACTGTGCCCCGCATCATTATTTTGAGCAAATCAAAGGAAAGAGTTTGGATATTTTTGCCTACAAAAGATTGGATAAAGCCACACGACAACACTTTGTAAAGACCGTATCTGATCACGGTTTAATCATTGGCGGTGGTGGGTTGCTCAATCGCAATGGCTTTCGCAAGCAGATGCGTCTGTTTGAACGCCTTGGCAACAAGGGTAAAAAGACAGTATTATGGGGGGTTGGACACAACTCAAAAGAGAAAAACACTTATGACAATGTAAGTCATTACAATATTGACGTATCCAAATTTGGGATGGTAGGTACGCGGGACAAATCGATGCCCGGAGACTATGTGCCTTGTGTGAGCTGTATGCATCCTATTTTTGATGCCAGCTATAGACCTACTCAAGAAATTGGCGTAGTATTTCACAAAGACACGGTTAAAAAACCAGAAATTGTCGCGCTTTTTAAAGACTACCCCACCAGTTCAAACACCACCAACCTGGAAGAATTAATAGGCTTTATTGGAGCTTCAGAAAAAATTATTACTGATAGTTATCACGTTATGTACTGGTCTATGCTAATGCAGCGTCAGGTGGTTGTAATTCCCAATTCGTCTAAGTTTTTTGATTTTCAGCATCGTCCTGTGATTACCACATTTGATCAGGCTGTGAACGCTTTCGCGAAAGCGCAAACATACCCGGGCTTACTCGAGGAATGTAGAACGATCAATCGTACCTTTGCAGCCAAAGCATTTGATTATTTAAACATTTGACATGAAAGAATTGCACGACAAGGCGCTAGCTACATTAAAACGTGGAGGGCTTATACTCTACCCAACAGATACCGTTTGGGGTATTGGGTGCGATGCCACCAATGCTGATGCTGTAGCCCGTGTATACGCCTTAAAAAACAGAGCCAAAGAGATGCCCCTTATTTGTCTGGTAAGCGATTACAAGATGCTCAATATGTATATTGAAGATATACCCGAGGTGGCTTACGATATCCTCAAGTATGCCGATAAACCAACTACTTTGGTACTGGACGATCCCATTCGTGTAGCCGAAAATTTAATCGCCAAAGACAATACCCTAGGTTTTAGAGTAATACGTCATAAGTTTTGTAATTTTTTGATCAAAAAGTTTAGAAAACCGATTGTTTCTACCAGTGCCAATATAAGTGGTGAGCCCACCCCCATGTCTTTTGATCAGATATCTTCTGTCATCAAAGAAGGGGTTGACTATATCGTCCCTCTTGATCAAAAAAAGAAATCGATCAAACCATCGGCTGTGATCAAGTTATCGCAGGATGGAAAGGTGACCATTTTAAGAAAATAATACGATTACAATGGCATAATAGCCATTATTTAGAGTACAATGCAGATGCCTATGCCCTCTTATAAACACGCCATCAAACACCCCATCTTTTCGATAATAACAGAAGCCGCTACGCTTTTAAATTTAGAGTGTTATGTTATAGGTGGTTATGTTAGAGATTTTTTGTTGGAGCGAGACACCGCCAAAGATATTGATATTGTAGCCGTTGGAAGTGGGATAGCCCTTGCGCAAAAAGTTGCAGCCTTGATGCCTAATAACCCCAAAGTGCAGGTATTTAAAACCTATGGTACCGCTATGATTAAAACCGAGGACATCGAAGTTGAATTTGTTGGGGCAAGGAAAGAATCCTATAGTGAAGATAGCAGAAACCCTCAAGTAGCAGCAGGCAGTCTGGAAGACGATCAAAATCGACGTGATTTTACCATAAATGCCATGGCAATTTCACTTAATAAAGCAACTTATGGAGCGCTCTTAGATCCTTTTCAAGGACTAAACGACTTAGATCGTGGTATCATTAGAACGCCATTAGACCCCGATATTACCTATTCTGATGATCCGCTTAGAATGATGCGCGCCATCCGATTTGCAACCCAACTCGACTTTATCATAGAACGAAAATCTTTGGAAGCTATTAGTCGCAATGCGCATCGCATTGAAATTATAACCAAAGAACGCATTGTTGTAGAGCTCAACAAAATCATGATGAGCGATCAACCCTCTAAGGGATTCTTACTCTTAGAAAAAACTGGCCTACTTCCCTACATGCTTCCAGAATTGGTCGCCTTAAAAGGTATAGACGAGGTAGAAGGGCAAACCCATAAGGATAATTTTTACCACACTTTAGAGGTGGTCGATAATATTTCGAAAAATACCAACGATCTCTGGTTGCGATGGGCAGCACTTTTACACGATATCGGAAAAGCCCCAACCAAACGATTTAGTAAAAAAGTAGGTTGGACCTTTCACGGTCATGAATTTGTAGGAGCCAAGATGGTCTATAAATTATTTAAGCGTTTAAAGATGCCGCTCAATGAAAAAATGAAATTTGTTCAAAAACTGGTTTTAATGAGTAGCAGACCCATAGTGATCTCAGAAGATCATATTACCGATAGCGCCGTGCGTCGACTCATATTTGATGCTGGAGATGATATTGAAGCGCTTATGACCCTATGTGAGGCCGATATCACTACAAAAAACCCCCGCCGCTTTAAACGCTACCACAATAATTTTAAAGTGGTGCGTCAAAAAATGAAAGAGGTAGAACAACGGGATCATATCCGAAATTTCCAACCTCCCGTTTCTGGTGAAGAAATTATGAAGGTCTTTGGGCTCAAACCCTCCCGCGAGATAGGCGTATTAAAGGAAAAGATCAAAGAGGCTATTCTGGAAGGAGAAATACCTAATGAATATAAAGCCGCTTATGATTTTATGATAGAAAAAGGCAAAGCCATGGGGTTAAGCCCTGCTTAATAAGCATCGTAATACAGTGCTATTGCGCATGTGAACCATCACAAAATGGCGGATTACTCGTCATTTTACAGGTGCATAAATAATAGGTTTTACTCTCTTGCGCTTCAAAGCGCAGATTGGGCGTGCTCTCTGCAGCACGATGACTACCGTCACAAAAGGGCTGAGTATCGCTATGACCACAGGTACACCATGCATATTTCTTTCCAGCCTCAAGATCACAAGCTATAGGAGCATCTCCGGCGCGTTTTTTATTATCTTCCATACGCGCAATATACTGCATATGCCTATTGGAATTATTCTAAATTAGTAGTCTCATCTATAGTAGAAAACAGCGATATGGTATAATCCAGTAATTGAGATTGACCAAAGGCACCATGACCAGGTACGACGGTTTGAATATTAGGTAAAGAATCTTTGATAAGAGCTACTGTTTGCGGCCATTGCTCGAGATTGGCATCTTCTAAATTACCAGGCCCTGCCTCTTCTGCCTTGATCATACACCCCCCAAATAGTAACTGTTCTTCTGGGATATATGAGACGATATTATCTGAGGTATGAGCTTCTCCAAAATATAAATTTTCGATAGTACTATCACCTATTTGTAGGACTTGTTTATTCTTAAAAGGGTGAGAAATTACCAGAGAATCTGCCTTTAAATAATCGGCAGTTTGTATAGAACCATATGATGGTATTTGGGCCTTAGTAAATGCCCTTAACCCTCCTACAGCATCCCGATGTCTATGACTAACAACCACACCTTTAATCTTTAATTGTAGCTCATCTTCAACAAAGCGCATTAATTGATTGGCTAACGAATCATTGACAGGTGTGTCAAAGACGAAGGCTTCTCCTTGGTTGGCATAGATATACCCATTACACGCAAAATTGCGACCATCTTCCAACTCAAGATAAGAAACGTGGAGATAACTGTGATCAGAAAGTTTGACAATCTCTAAGGGTCGCTTATACGGCTGCTCGTTTTCGCTGTCTCTAGTGATACAACTTGTCAGGATGATACTTGATAGTAGGATAGAAAGTAAAAGCTTGCAACGACTCATTTTCGCTTATTTCTTTTATTGTAATTCTTATCACCCCTGGTCTTGGGCTTTTTGTACTTCTTGGCAATCTCTCGGCGATAAGATCCACCCAGATTGGTTTTTTTATTTTTTTCTGACTTCTCGTGAAACGCTGGACCGGGAGCATCCTCATCATTCTTATTCCAGCGATGCGGATTAAATATCTCTTTGGCCTCTGGGCGTTCTTCTGGTGTCAACTCTTTTGAGATCTCAATATCCTCAGGGAGAGATATTACTGGAATTTTCATTTCCATAAGCTCTTCTAGAGCGGTAACTGCATCAATTTCTTTGGGGGTATGAAGCAGTAGCGTTTGACCTTGTTTTTCTGCCCTACCTGTTCTTCCAATACGGTGAAGGTAGTTTTCAGGATACACTGGTACGTCTACGTTAATCACGTGAGTGATATCATCTATATCGAGTCCACGCGCCATCAAATCTGTGGCAACCAGCATGCGTACTTTTCCTTCGGCAAAACGACCAATACTATTGAGTCTGTAATTTTGAGATTTATTGGAATGAATGACATCACTCTGATGCGGAAAAGCCTCTTCCAACTGTTTGTAGAGCCTATCTGCCATACGCTTGTCACGAGTAAAAAGCAATACTTTTGGGTATGCTTTCGCAGAAGCGAGAATATCCAACAAATAATTGACCTTGGTGTAAAAATTAGGAACTTCCAGACGCTGTTGCGCTATATTGGCCAAAGGTGTTCCACTGGGCGCTATGGTGATACGCTGGGGCTTGTTAAAAAATTCGGTAATCATTGCATCAACATCTTCGGTCATGGTTGCCGAAAACATAATGTGTTGCCTGCGTTTGGGAAGTATGTCAAAAATATTCATCAATTGGGGTCTAAAACCCAAATCGAGCATGACATCTACCTCATCAATCACAATTTTCTGAATCGATTTTAATTGTAGTACACGGCTTACCGCCAAATCGTACAACCTCCCAGGAGTTGCCACGATAATATCTTGTCCGGCAGCTACCAGTTCTTTGTGCCTATTGATGTTTACCCCACCATACACACCAGCTACTCTAACATCCATATAGGTTGTTAACCTGCCTATCTCCTCTTCTACCTGCACTACGAGTTCTCGAGTGGGTACCAATATCAATACTCTGGGGTTATCTTGTCTTGAATATGGGAGGCTTCTTAAAATAGGAAGCATATAGGCAAAAGTCTTACCCGTTCCTGTTTGTGCAATACCAACAACATCAGAGCCTGACATGACCGGAGAAAAAGCCATTTCTTGTATGGCAGTGGGCTGGTCAAAGCCCATATCTTCCAGAGCATTCCAAAGGAATTTGTTGAGATTGAGATCTTTAAAAGTCATATAAATAGTTGGACGGCAAATCTAGTCAAATTCTATTAACTGTAAGTGATTTCTCCAACTATCTGTTCAAATAGACCCAACCGGTCATATCCTGATATTCTGAGGTATTGAGTTTTAGTACCCAGAAATAGGTTCCTGTGGGTAATTCCTGACCTCCTAGGCCTCTATTAGGAGTGCCATCCCAAAAAGGATCATTGTTTTGACCTTCATAAATCAAATTACCTAATCTCGAATAAATATAGAGTTTATAATCAAAAATGTCTTTGATGCCTGTTATTTCAAAAGTGTCATTGACAGCATCTCCATTTGGAGAAAAGCCTTCTGGCACAAAGGGAGGACAATTTTCTGTCCCGATCTCAAATTGAGCGAGCTCGTAACAACTATCCGGATTAGAACTGTCTAATCTGATAAAAATGGTTTGTGGATTGGTCGTATTGGTATAGGCAAAGGGATCTGCAATTGGGTTGATTTGCTCTAAAGCATCTATAGAATTGAGATAGTAGCCTTCAACCTCCTGGTCTGGAGCCAAATTGAGATCATCTATATTTTCGGACAGATCAAAAACCGCACGTTCAAAACCTTCATTGCATAGGCTAATATCTGCTAGCCTTATAATAGGTGCAATAGGCAGGACTTCTAAGGGGAGGAACCCAAAATCTGCACATTCTGGTTGCAATGGATTTTCTAAACGAACATATATATCTTGAAAGGCAGCACTATTGGAAAAGGCCGTAGGGTTCTGAATCGCATTGCTGTTTGTAAGGGCTTCTTCTTGGCTTAGGTGATAACTAATCACAAAATCAGACTGACCTTGCAAGATTAGCGATTCTTGAGATGTCAAATCAAAGACAGACAAACCGTCATTACTGGCATCATCACAAATGGATAAAGTCTCTAAGAAAGGGACGGTAGGCTGCTCAAAAATTTGCAATACAAACGAAGTCAAAGAAAAACATTCATCGTCCTGATCTTGGATGATACGGAGATAAATCGTTTCAGGATTTGAGATATTGGTATAGTTTTCCGAATTGCTTATTGGATTTTCACCCGTTTGGGCATCGGCTAGACTGTTATGAAAAGTAACCGAAACATCGGTTTGACTTCCAGTAGCAAGCAAGGCGTTAGGTGTAAAATCAAAAACAGCTATCCCATCGTTGCTAGGATCATCACAAATAATGTTATCCTGGACGGGGTTTTGAACTACCGCTATATCATCTACCGAAATGTCAAAACTTTCGGTGTCAAAACAATCTGGACTTCGAGGATTATTTAATCGTACAAAAATCGTTTCAGGATTAGACACATTAGCGTAGGACGAAGCATTTGGTATCGGATTAATTCCTTGTTGTGCGTCATCAAGATTCGTATGAAAGCTGATATCTACCCCTGTTTGTGTACCAAGTATTATATCATTCTGAAAATTAAGATCAAAAATACCGACCCCATCGTTAGATTCGTCATCACATATTTCTAAATCGATCAATGCAACAATTTCGGGTTGTAAAGTAACCTCAATTATAAAACTCAATACACTAAAACAACTGGGATCAACATCCAATTCTAGCCGCATATAGATAGTCTGGACAGTTGCCGTGTTTGTGTAATTTTCAGGATTTGGAATAGGATTATTACCGGTCTCGGCATCCTGGGCAGAGAGGTGATAAGTGACACTGATACCCGTTTGGGTTCCAATTGCCGCATCACCATTAATGGTTAAATCAAAAATGGCTATTCCGTCATTAGATGTATCATCACATACAATAAAATCTTGGGGTGAGCTCTCTATATCAATGGCATTAAGACTTACGTCAAAGGGTTCTGAGCTGTTATTATCTTCGTCTAGCTCGTTAACTATACCACTACCATCACCGGTATCATCTACCACTGCGAGCAATTGAAAATCATCAGGAATACTTGAAGGAATATTTACCAAAGCGCTTTCTGTAATGCTCCCATTTATATCAATTTCTTGTGTGGTAGCACTGGTTCCAACTACATCGGTATCTACGTAAAATGCTATAGGCGTACCACTAGGTAAAGCCTCTGTACCCTGATTGGTAACCGTATAAGTTACCTCAATAGTGCGACTTTGACATTGGGTATCTACTTCATCTATCTCTATAATTGCATCGGGCAAGGTCGAATTTAGGACTGTGATTATATTGTTTACCATCACAAAATCCTGGCCAGAGGTAAGCATGATAGTAGCAGAGGTATCTCCTATTTCAATATTATTTTCGATGTCGTAAACATCAATATCCATATTAAAAAGATCATTTGCTCCCGTAAAACTATTGGTCCCGTTAAACTGATTATCGGCAGGATTGAGTGGAGGATTACTAAGCACACTCCCATTTATAGTTAGTGTTTCTTGCACGGCAATCCCTGCATCTCCCTCCCAGGCTACAAAACCTATTTTTGCATTTTCGTTGTCAATAACATTTAAGTTTTCTAATTCTATCGTGAGATCAAATTGTGTCTGAGACACACTTTGTAAACCATCAAAAACATTGACTTGGTTAAGGGGTAAAGCTGGATCTTCATAAATGACGGTAATGGCCCAGCCGGCAAAATTGGTTCCCGTAGGGCAATAGGGAGCGATATCATCGGTAAGGTCTAATTCGCCAAGGGTATACAAACCCGGACCTGTATTTTGAATCTGTGTGGTAACATCCACAAAGGCGGCAAAAAAAACACGATCAGGATCTATTTGATCTGCAAAAACACGCTCGGCCGTGAGCGGAACACCGTTGAGTAACACCTCTGTATCTCCAGTACCCGAGCCAGCCCAATACAGATAAGCTGCCACAACCGTTTGATCAGAATTGAGCGATAAGGTGGCGCTACTTTCGGTAAGTATTGTACAGGGTCCTCCAGCACCATTTTCTACCGTATTCATCGTATTACCAAAAGCGGTATAATCGTACTGGCCACTAAAAATAGCTAACTGTTCTACATCCTGGGCGTAGCTACTCATCCCGATTAGTATACTCCAAAAAAATAATAGGTACCTCTTTACCACAGTCTGACATTTTGAGTTATAAATGTAAGACTTCTTTTGTTTGCAAAGGTTGCGCTCTATAAATTCTCTTGCTGTTGCTGTTGAAAACCTCCCTAGGGTCGGTTTTACAAAAGTGTGCAAATTAGAAGATTTTGGGTGAAACTATAGATCGCGGCGTTTGAGCAGTGCATAAGACCAATAAATGAATAGGAAAATCCAAACCGACACTATAGCTATTTCATACCAATGAACGCCATAATCCATGCCAATATCCGCGTTTAATTGATTGGCAGCGTTTTGAACAAAACTCAATCTGGGTACTGGCCATTCTATCAAATTGGTCATTGACATCAATGGAAAAAACTGCATAATGGTGTAATACACCTCTGTATCTTCAAAGAATTCAAATCGCAGAAGCGAATAAATAATCCACTCTAAAATCCACCAGATAAAAAGAAATCCTAATGAAAATGCCGAGCGTTTTACCAAAATGCCTAAAAACAAACAAAAGGAAAAGAATCCTACCAGTTTTAGGAAATAGGCAAAGATAAATTCAAGATCTCTGACAACAATGCTAAACTCGGTAAAGTCTGAAAATGTATAACCAAGAATTAACGACATAATAAATACAAAGAGCGTTGATACCCCAGCAAATACCAATACTGTGTAAAATTTGGAGAGGATAAATTCCTTCTTGCTCAATCCATCAATGAGATTTTGTTTGAGGGTGCGATTGCTATATTCGTTGGCCGTCATTGAGACGATGACGACGGCGAGGAATATTTTGAGCCAGGCAGCAAGCCAGGTATTGCCGTGCCAGATAAAGGGGAAATTAAAAATACCTTGATCGGCAATTCTTACTTTTATATCGCCAATGTTAAACTCGATAGACACAATGAGGGCGATAAATGTGAGAATCACAAAATATGCGATACTCAAAACTTTGGCAGACTTGCTATAACGCAATTTCTGATATTCTATATTTAGTAGTCGAAACATGCTAGCTTGGTTTAGTTTAGGTTGTTGGTTAATTGAAGGAACTGCTCTTCGAGACTTTCTTTACGTTTTACAAGATGTGTCAAAACGATACCCTGTTTAAAAAGTTGTTCATTGAGCTCGGCAGCTCCCATAGGAGCATTGAGTATTCCTGTCACGAGTTCTCCCTCTACTTTTACTTCTCCAAAGTGATCATGCGCTTCCAAGGCCGCTTTTAAACGATTAACCTCTTGGGTTTTTAATTCAAAAAAACCATGACTGGCATTCATTTGATCTACAGGACCTGAGTAAAGTTTGACACCTTTGCGCAATATCACCACATGAGAACATACCTTCTCAACCTCGTCCAGCAAATGGGAGGCCAATAGTATGGTGGTTCCCGACTCTGCAATTTTCTTTATAATTTCTCGAATTTGATGAATCCCCTGTGGGTCTAGACCATTGGTTGGCTCATCTAATATCAAAATTTCCGGATCATTAAGCAAGGCTGATGCAATGGCCAAACGCTGCTTCATACCTAAAGAATAGGTGCGAAATTTATGATTCATACGATCCTTTAATCCTACGACTTCCAGCTTTTCTTCAATTTTATCTTTGGAAACATCCTTGATCTGACATACCAATGCCAAATTTTGTTTGGCCGTCATGTAGGGGTAAAAATTGGGGCGCTCTATAATCGCACCCACTCTTTTTAATGCATTATGAGTAGAGTCTGTACCGTCAAACCAGTGAAAACCACCTGAAGTTGGATTAACTACATTAAGCACCATACCTAGCGTGGTTGACTTTCCAGAGCCGTTAGGACCTAAAATACCGTAGACATTCCCTTTTTCTATGGTAAATGACAAATCGGAGACCGCTTTGACCGCACCAAAATGCTTTGTTAAATTGGTAATCGTTAGAATTGTTTCCAATGAGAGATTGTTTTTTGATCGTTAGTGTTTACTAGACGATACAGTCCCTGTTTTGTTACATCGCTTTTATATCTTTACACAAAGAATAGACCCTATGGATGACAAATTGATGTCAAAGAAAAAACCTTCCTACCCTATCATTCCGAGGCTTGAGACTTATCTTAAAAAATACAATCGGGATTTTAAAATGGACATCTCCTATGAGGATTTGTTGCGTTTTTCTGGAGGGATTAATCTTTATGACGCCAATGAAAATGACACGCTCTGGCTTAGTGTCTACTATGCCGAACACGAACGTCAAGAGATCGAAGAGAGTCTTAAAAAGGTATATTCTGTACTAATATCTGATGGAAATGATGAGGTACTGCCCTATTTACGTGTGGCCGCCATTGACTTTTGCACCTTTGGTAATTCCAAACCCTTCAGAATCAAAATTCAAAACATTTACAATGACAACTACACCTTCTTTTATGTCAAAAAAACCGATGCCAATCGGGTTTACGGTCTAGAACTGGAACATTTACTCTCTCCCAATCGCATCAACTTTTTAGTACATAAAAATACCCTGATCGAAGAACATATAACTGGTATACCCGGAGATGAATTTATTAGCAATTATCTTCAGCATTGTGATGATGTTGGAAAAGCGCAAATAGCCAAAGAATTTGTGAAGTTTAACGAACGTTGTATGATATTGCTATTAGGCGATATGCGGGCCTATAACTACGTGGTCATCCCCACCCACGATTTTGATCATATCAAATACAAAATAAGAGCTATTGATTTTGACCAGCAGTGTTTTGAAGGTAATTTTAAAGTATACAAACCCCATATTTTTAAAGAAAACTATAAAATGGTCGAACTTGTCTCTGGACGACTTAGTACAAAGGTTATAGAACTCTATCAAATTGAAGAACGCGCACTGCTCGCCAAGCGCATGATTGCGACCAAGAAACGCACCACAGAGTTAATCCGCTGTATGAATCAAGACACCATTTCCTTAGAAAAAAACTTTAAAGCGCTACGTCGTGATTTGTTCGAATACACTAAAGACGTCAAGTTTAAGAGAGCCAAATCTATGGGTCACATTTTGAGAGTTGCCCTTGATTTTGTCTCTAGAAATTACGAAGATGTTAGCCTACGCAGATTGACAAATTAGAGTTGCTCTTTGTTAAAATAGACCAGATAGTAATACATCTGTTTTTCTTCATCCCAACCTTTTTCGACAAATTTTTCGGCACTTTCACCGTTGACAAAATCAAGTTTGATCTGAATATTAGTGTCTAATTGTATAAGGTTCTTAATCTTTTTACGCTGGGTACTCACCGCCTTATTACTTATTGAAAAATCTGTGAGATCTTCAATATTGTATTTGGGAGCCTGCTCTTGCTTGTAATGACGAAATTCTGGTATTAAATCTGGATTTTCTAAAACCTCATTTACAAACGTATTCTCATTAAAATCGTTGTTTTTGGCAAAGTGATTTACCGCTCTATTCATAAAAAGGACCTCTTCCTTTTTATCTTCGGCTGGCAAGACTACATCTTTGGCAAAATCCTGACAAAACTTCAAATACTTTTTGGTGTAAAAATTATCATCTTCAAACATGGCCACCCCTAAGAAGTTTTCCAACCAGTATTTAGTATCATAGCGGTTGGCATCTACAGAAAGTATTTTATAGCCCTCCTCCTGCTTGTGATTGAGAATCAGACATCCCTTGTCCAACTTGTTGAGGTTGATACCCTGCTCTAAAAGCATTTCGAGGTTTTCTCCGCTTTCGCGAAATTGTAAGAAGTCCTGTTTGAGCTCGCTTTTAAATATACCCAATGCGTCTACTTTGATATTGTCTACAGAGACGTTTTCTATATGGGCTATATATACTTCGCCAGATTTGATATGCGGATGCTCGCTTTGATCGTAAAGATGTTTGACGATTTCTTCTGATAGCATATGTGTTGCCGCAGGATTGTCAAAAATCTTATTGGCCAGCTCGCAGAGGGTATGAAACTCTAGATCGGTATCATGTACAAACTTGTAGTAGTTCTCCTCTTTTTCTCTAAAGGGTTTAAAGAAAAATTCTTTTATCAAAGGGGTCAACTCATCGGTAAGCGGATAAGGGTCTGAAGACATAAAGACACCTTCTGCCTTACTTTTATTACCTACGCGATGTATGGACAAAGACTCTATTTGAGCGCTGTAAAGATTAATCATAAATTTGGGATAATTAGGTTGTTTTAGAGATAAGCTGGGTAAATGGTATTAGTTCCAATGTTCATCAAAACTAAGGTCATCCAGATCGTCAATATTGTAGCCGTCATCAAAATCGTCATCATTGTCAACATCTTGATCTCTATCGGCCTCAAAGGCGATATTAGGTGCCTGATCGGGTATCTGCCCGTGTACAAACATGAGATTTGGATAAGTGATTCCATCTTCTACCTCGGCAATTTCGGCTAGCTCGACCATAAAGCGCCACATGTGTAAAAAGTCATACACATACAACATCTTGGTTTGGTTTTTACCCAAAATCTGTTCCAATGTGGTCTCGCCCATGGTGCGTATTTCGCCAGGAGTTTCACTCATATCAAATTGGGCAAACTCCTCGCCTTGACTCCATTGGTCATCACTAAGATAAAAAGAGGCCATCTCACTACCATCAAAACCAAATGATTGGTTAATGGCATTGTGCAAGTCTTCCAAACTCGCTGTTTGTTCTATTTCCAAATCCCTAAAGACATCTTCTTCAGTGTCTAAAATGATTCTAAAACGATATATCATTCTGCATTAGATTTTAAGGAGGACAAATATAGCAAAACCTCGAGCTAATCGAGAGTACAACAGCTATAAGTTATAAACGATGTAGCGGTATGGACGCATTGATTTTGCGACTTCGCAGCAGTATAGAAAATTGGGTTCCAAATAAAAGTGTAGCAAGTACCAGATGAATGGGTTGGGTTCCAAAAGGAAAGTCAACATAATACATTGCGATACCTGTCAAAACCTCAATTCCGATAAATATTAATACCCACTTTAACATAGGCTGGTGCCCCAAGACCTTTTTGCGGTCTAACCAATATAGATACAAGGCTATACCCGTGATAATAATTGAAAAAGAACGATGTACATAAAACCAAACAGTCACAGGGTTGAGCCATTGGGATCTCGCGTCATACCCTACTTCTGCCACGCGCTCATCTACATATTGGCGTACCTGAGTACCTAAGGCTACTTGTACCAAGGTCAGGACAACGGCCACCACCATAAGATTTCTAAATGTGGTATTAAAAACAAAATGACGCGGCAACAAGCTGCTGCGCTCCTGCGCTCTTTCATTGAGTTGGTAACGATACCACAAGTATAAGAGTAGCGCCAATATGACCAAGGCTGCCAGCATGTGAATCGTAATTTTAACAGGAAATAAATTTGAATCTACCACCAGTTTACCCAGCCAGGCCTGAAAGCCCATCAATGGCAATACCATGAAACTGGCAAATATGAGACCAGGCTTACCTTTCCAATACCAAAATGAAAAGATAAACATCAATAACATTGGAATACCCGCTAGTGCTGTTACCAGTCTATTGATGTACTCTATCCATGTATTCCAAACATTAAATTTGGCATAATCGTGCTTGTCGTAGGTTTGCCAATTGGCTTCATTGTACACCGGTCCCGAAACAAAATCACTAGGGGCGATTCGAAGCGATTCTTCCACAATAATAATTTGCCCTTGTTCATAGCTGTTTTGTGGTTGCCACTCAATTTCGGTAGCTGTGGTGGGAGGTATTAAATAACCAAAACACTGCGGCCAATCGGGACAACCCATACCGCTTCCAGTCATTCGTACAACAGCACCAGCAACAATAATGAGATAAACAAATACAATAGAAATTCTAAGCGTCTTCCGATAGTACATAGGCCAATTTGATCACTAGCGTTTACAAGTCTTTGAGGGTACAAAAATACAGCTTCTTAGCGCAATCTGCTACATTTTGATAGCCCAACGTCTGTAATTTACAATTCCAAAACTGAATGTTGGCTCCCTTTGCGCACCTTCTTAAAATCAGCAAACATATCATCTGTAGCTCTATAGCCAACTGGCATTACTAGCACCGAGGATAGACCGTGTTTGTCTAGCCCTAATTTTGCGTCGTAAGCCGCCGGATCAAATCCTTCCATAGGACAGGCATCAATTTCTTCTAGCGCGCAAATAGTCAATAAATTACCCATTGCGAGATAGGCTTGTTTAGTAGCCCACTGTTTGGTATTCTCGGCAGTCTCATTTTCAAAAACATCTAGTAAATAAGAACGAAATGGATGCAGAACAGCATCCGGAGTTTTTCGGATGGCTTTGACATTTTCAAAATAGGAGCTCACATAGGCACTATCTACTTTGTTTTCTACACAAAAAATCAAAACATGTGATGCATCGGCTACTTGTTGCTGATCCATAGTGGCAGCTACCAGATCTTGTTGTACCTCTTTATCTTGAATAATGACCAAGCGCACAGGTTGCAAACCATAACTACTGGCGGTAAGATCAAAGGCTTCTTTGAGTAGTGCCATTTTTTCTTGAGATACTATTTTGGTTGAATCAAATTTTTTAACGGCATAGCGCCATTTTAATGCTTCTAGTACTTGTGACATTGACTACTTTTTTTGACCTTGCAAAGATACGACCTCCTACATTAGGGTATGGTCAACCCTCCATAATAAATTGCAATAGCGCTATAGCCAATGACATCACTCGAACAACGCATTTTAGGGTCAGAAACACGCATTTTTAAGGCCGTTTTTCCCAATACGACAAACCACTACGACACCTTGTTTGGAGGAACCGCCCTGCATATGATGGATGAAGTATCTTTTATTTGCGCTACGCGATTTAGCCGTAAAAAAGTGGTGACCATCTCAACCGATAAAATTGACTTTACTAAGCCCATTCCTCAAGGTACTATTGTCGAACTAATAGCGGTAGTTGAAAAAGTGGGCAGAACCAGTTGCGTTGTACGTGTTGACATCTTTAAGGAAGACATGTACAGCCTGCACAGAGAGCTTGCCGTAACTGGCTTTTTTACTTTTGTAGCGATAGACGACGATAAAAATCCTACACCCATACTAGATGATTAAATCCTAAGACTGCGTTAATCCTGGCAGCAGATATACGAATATTACTTAAGTTGGTGTTATACTAACCACGCTAGAGCAACTGTTATCATCAAATTTTAAACATGTGAGTCAACGCTTAAAACGTATCTCAATTATATTCATCGCCTTGGCCGCGTTGCTTTTTGTATTCGTCTATAGTTTATCGGCGCATATAAAGGCGACTACGGCAGATCATATTTTCGCGAAAGCGGAAGAGGTTCCTAACTCATACACCGTTATTGTACTAGGTGCTAGTGTAAAATCTGATGGAAATCTGTCTGTTATCTTAAAAGATCGGGTAGAAAGTGCCCTTCAACTCTACACCCTTGGAAAAGTCAAACGCTTTTTGCTCTCTGGAGACAATGGCTCCCATACCTATAATGAACCCAAGGCAATGAAAGCCTACCTTATAGAGCGCGGGGTCAACAAAGACCATATATTTTTAGACTATGCAGGTTTTGACACCTACGACAGCATGTATAGGGCATCGGCAATTTTTGAGGTAGATCATGCGATTATTGTTACGCAGCATTTTCACCTACCTCGTGCCGTTTATATCGCCAGAAAACTGGGATTACCCTATGTGGGTTATGTGGGTGATAAACATATCTACGCCCACGAAGATGCCAATAAGAAACGAGAACTCTTGGCCAATGTAAAGGCGTATTTGGAAATATTATTTAGAAAAGAACCCACTTTTTTGGGTGAAAAAATCCCAATTAACGGGCCTCCACAATCGAGCTACTTAAAAGGCTAATTCAACTTTTTATATCCCCGAAAACTACGTAGTTTTACAATGACTTTTATTCGATAAATTTGCTTGTGTACGCTATACTAAGAAAAGAAATACAAACCTTTTTTGCCTCCCCTATTGGATATCTGGTCATTGGTCTCTTTCTGGTGGTTACGGGTCTTTTTTTATGGGTTTTTGAAGGTCAATTTAATGTGGCAAATTCTGGATTTGCAGATTTGGCTCCGTTTTTTCAATTAGCTCCTTGGATTTTTATCTTTCTTATCCCTGCGGTAACTATGCGTAGTTTTAGCGAAGAACAGAAAATGGGTACGCTAGAACTACTGCTCATCAAACCTATGAGTACCTTTAAACTTGTCTTAGGAAAATATCTTGGGGCTTTCTTGCTTGTTGTTTTGGCACTACTCCCTACCCTAATTTATGTAGCCGCCATCTATGCCCTTGGTAATCCTGTAGGTAATTTAGATATTGGGGTAACAATAGGTTCTTATTTGGGCTTGGTTCTTTTGGGTGCAGCCTTTGTAAGTATAGGGTTATATGCCAGTACCTTATCTAACAGTCAGATCGTAGCATTTATCATCGCAGTCTTTTTGTCTTTTTTCTTTTATTTTGGTTTTGAAGGTATTTCCAATTACAATCTAATGGGTAGCGCCGACGTCTTTATAAGTAATTTGGGAATGCAGTCTCATTTTGATAGTATTAGCCGAGGTGTTATTGACACTAGAGATCTAATATACTTTTTGAGTCTAATAGGGTGTTTTCTTTACCTAACCACACATCGTTTATATAAAATGAGATAATCGCACAGTGAAGACGCTACAAAAAATACCCGCCTTACTCATCGCCTTGATTGCTTTTGTACTTATCAATGGTTTGGCATCTAGCCTGCACAAGCGCCTGGATCTTACACAAGATCAGCGTTATACTCTTAGCGATGCGGCCAAAGAAATCATTGACCAAGTGGAGAGCCCGCTGGTTATAGATGTCTTTTTAGAAGGCGAATTTCCTGCCGAATTTAAAAGACTTCAAAATGAAACGCGCTACTTACTCGAAGAAATGTCGAGTTACAATCCAAACATTAGTTTTTACTTTTCTAACCCTGTAGAAGATGGCGCCAATGCCGATGCCGTTGCACAGCAATTTGCCAACTTTGGGATGCAAGCTGTCAATCTTACCGTCAAGAGCAATGGCAAAGAAACACAAGAACGCATCTTCCCCTATGCCACGGCCAATCATCGCGGCAAGGCAGTACCTGTATCCCTGTTTAAAAATATAGTGGGTGCCTCACGAGAGCAGGTCGTATATGCCTCAATTCAAAACCTCGAGTACGTGTTTGCAGATGCTTTTAACAAGCTGGTTAATGCGAAGACCAAAAAAATAGCCGTTTTAAAAGATAATGGAGAATTACCCGATGGCAAGATTGCCGATATTTTTAAAAAATTAGGTGAGACCTATAGTATCGCTCCTTTTCCTATGGATGTGGCCAATAGCGATCCTGAAAAAGCCTTAAAAGCGCTTCAAAACACCTTTGATCTGGTTGTGGTAGCCAAACCTACAAAGGTATTTTCTGATGCACAGAAGTTTGTTTTAGATCAATTCACCATGCAAGGAGGGCACTCGCTGTGGTTGCTTGATGCGGTGGCTATGGAAACCGATAGCCTTCGCAATGAAGCTAGACAAGCACTAGCCTTTCCTAGAGAACTCAATCTAAACGACCTATTTTTCAAATACGGAATACGTATCAATCCCAACTTGATCAAAGATCTTTATGCAGCCCCTTTGAGTGTGGCCTCTGGAGATGGTACCCAATCCCAATATATTGAACTTCCGTGGTTTTACAACCCCTTAGTAGTTGCTCCTAATACCCATCCTATCAATACCAATATTGAAAAACCCATTCGGTTTGAATATGCCAGTGAGTTAGAAGTACTTCAAACCGCAAAATCGGTGCGCAAAACCGTCTTATTATCCTCTAGTGTTCTAACCAAAATTGAAGGTACGCCCCAGCTCATCTCTCTCGATGATGTAAATAAAGAACCTGACCCAAAAGCTTTTGGCAATGGATCTCAGCCCTTAGCCGTACTTTTAGAGGGTTCTTTTGAATCGGCTTTTAAAAACAGAGTCTTACCCGTTGAGCTTAAGGATCTAAGCTTTCGCGAAAGCGCAACAACAGACGCCAAAATGGTAGTTATTGCAGATGGAGACCTGATTGCCAATGCACTAGATCCCAAAGGCAGACCTTTAGAGCTTGGGTTTGACTATCTCACTAGAGCCTCCTACGGAAACAAGGAATTTTTACTCAATACGGTGAATTATCTATTAGACGACAACGGGCTTATTAACATACGAAGCAAAGAAATTGCTCTTCCATTCTTGGACACTCAAAAAACAGCCGCCCAGCTCCCCAAGTGGCAAGCCTTGACGCTTGGGCTTCCGTTAGTGATTTTATTGCTGTTTGGTGTGATTTTTTACCGTATAAGACGTCAAAAATATGCCAAATAGCTGTTGATAAGTTTGTTTTACAGACCGTCCGTTTTCAAATATATTTGTAAGGTATCTACGGTAGGCGATTAGACCGCAACCCATATACGATTTTCACCAAAGCAAATCATTTCTATATATGAAATTTATAGTATCTAGTTCTTACCTGCTCAAACAATTACAAGTTTTGGGTGGCGTTATCAACAATAGCAACACCTTACCCATATTGGACAATTTTCTTTTTGAATTGGAGGGCAACTCTCTAAAGGTTTCTGCCTCAGATTTGGAAACGACAATGATGGCTACCCTGGAGGTAGAATCTGAAGATAGCGGAAGTATTGCCTTACCTGCCAAACTTCTTTTGGACACTTTAAAAACTTTTCCAGAGCAGCCACTTACTTTTACTCAGGAAGATAATAACACAGTAGAGATAAGCTCTAATCACGGTAAATATGCTTTGGCTTATGCCGATGGTGCCGAGTTTCCTAATGCGGTTTCTTTAGAAGATCCTAGTACGGTGAATATTCCTGGACATGTGCTGGCTACAGCTATAACCAATACCATTTTTGCCACAGGAAATGATGATCTTCGTCCTGTGATGAGTGGCGTATTCTTTCAATTTTCGACAGAAGGGCTCATTTTTGTAGCTACCGATGCACATAAATTGGTAAAATATGCCCGCGCCGATGTCCAGGCTTCTCAAACGGCAGAATTTATAATGCCGAAAAAACCGCTTAATCTGCTCAAAGCCATATTAGGTGGTAGCGAAGAGGAGATTGTGGTAGCCTACAATGATTCTAATGCCAAGTTTACCTTTGAGAATATAGAATTAGTATGTCGTTTGATTGATGGCAAATACCCTAATTACGAGGCGGTTATTCCTAAAGAAAACCCAAATCGCCTGACCATAGATAGAAATCAGTTCTTAAATTCGGTACGACGTGTGTCTATTTTCTCTAACAAGACCACCCATCAAATACGTCTTAAAATTGCTGGGGCCGAATTGAATATCTCTGCAGAAGATATAGATTATAGTAATAAAGCCGAAGAGCGTCTTACCTGTGACTATCAGGGTGATGATATGCAAATTGGATTTAATTCGCGTTTTTTAACAGAAATGCTGAACAATCTAAATGCCTCAGATGTGTCTTTGGAAATGTCTTTACCTAATAGAGCAGGCATCTTAACCCCTATCGATGGTTTGGATGAAGGCGAATCGGTAACTATGCTGGTAATGCCCGTTATGCTGAATAGCTAATAACGACCAAGTGTAACAGTATAAAAAAGAGGCCTACGATGATCATATGGCCTCTTTTTTTAAAATACTTATTGGCCTGAAAGGCGTTGTAGCCCATTGAATCAAAATCGCGTAAAAAGAATGAATACCAATATAATTATCGGAGTTATAGCATTAATCGGATTATTTGCTTTGATTAGCTGGAATTCAAAACAAAATTCAAATACTTCCGGAATTTCAGAAATTAAAACTGGATTACGAAATGTTGAAATGCGACAAGAAAAGCGAGATTTAAAACTTACTGTCTCTTCTAATTACGGAGAAACCTTAAAAACTATATCCGAAAAAGCAACAGCGGAAATAATAAAAAGCACAATGAATTCAATCCATTGGGATACATTTCATATTGTTCAACTCGAAGACGAAAATGATTATGCTTTACACGTCTGCGGAAGCTTAAGCGAAGACGGTTTGGCTTCTGCTTTTACTAAAGGTGATGAACACGTTCTAATGGTTAAGCCTATCGAAACAGTAGAACAAATGACTGCTATATTGCTTGACTTTTTAAAAGGAGAGGATTACTGGAGAAACAAATACACGTATAAATAAATTAACGTGCTACGAGGACGTGTATAATTTTACTAACCTCAGTTCTACTAGGAATTTCCAATAGTAAACACCTCTGGTTCATTTTCTTTTGTTA
>CAZJWI010000162.1:0-14786 GCA_964549485.1 uncultured Flavobacteriaceae bacterium | reverse complement strand
ATCGTCTATAGATACAGGTTTTAAGAGATAGTAGGAGGCATGGGCATTTAAGGCATCTACCGCGTATTGATCATAGGCTGTTACAAAAACCGTTTCAAAACTGCGATCACCTACTTGTTCGAGAAGGTCAAAAGCGTTTCCTCTTGGCATCTCTACGTCCAGAAAAACGACATCAAGCTCGTGATTACGTATAAGGACCAAAGCCTCCTCTATATTTTCGGCTTGACCTACGATGGTCACATTAGGACAATATTTACCGATGTAAGTACTGAGTATTTCTCGGCTTGTCGCTTCGTCTTCTACTATGATCGCTTGTAGTGATTGCATTTATTCTCTTTTTAATGTAAGTGTGACCCGGGTACCCTCTCCACTAGGAGTAACATCATCTATGGTAACCGAAACACGATCGTCGTACATAGCGTTAAGGATCTCAATTCGCTTTTTGATATTTCCCATTCCTTTTGACTTTTGCTTTTTTTGGTGGGCCGTTTTCATCGCCTTGCTCTTTTGTCTTCCCACACCGTCGTCTGTAATCGTTACAAGGGCTGTACTAGCATCTTCCTGATCAAAATGAATATGTAGATGCCCCTTTGATTCTTTGTACCGCAAACCATGCCAAACAGCGTTTTCGACATAAGGCTGTAACAACATAGGAGGGATTTCAAAAGCATTGACATCAAGCTCGGGTGCCACTGTAAACGAATAGTCAAACTTGTCTTTAAACCTAAAGTGTTCGAGCATGGTATATTTTTTTAAAAGCTCGATCTCATTGGCTAGTGGGATGAAGTCATTTTCACTATTCTCTAAGACAGCACGCATCAAACTCGAAAAATCTGCCAGATATTTATTGGCCGTACGTTCATCATTGGTGGCAATAAAGCTATTGACAGAGTTAAGCGCGTTAAATATAAAATGAGGATTCATTTGAGAGCGTAGCCCACGCAAGGCCAAAATGTTATTGGCGTATTTCTGTCGTTTATTGCTTTTGTACATCGTAAATGCGGTGACCATAAGTAAGAGTGCTACCAGGGCAAGTGTTCCTATAATAAGCTGTTGCCTGGTGTTTCTTTCGGCAATAAGGGCTTCTTCCTGCACAAATAACTGATACCTACTCTCATTGAGCTCGCGATCTTTTTCCAAACTGAGAATGCGATTTTGTTTTTCGGCTATGTCCTTCCCAAAACGAGCCGCTCTGGCAATTTCTTGCTCTTTTCTGGCATAATCCTGATCTACCAAAGAGACATAACGCTCATAACTTTGAGCCGCCTTGTCAAAATCTCCCATATCGCGATATAATTCAGAAAGTCTACGGGTGGCATCTTTTTCGACGATGAGATCTTCTTTTTTTACAGCCTCTTCTATACTCTTTTCAAAAAATGGCAAAGCCTCTTCAGGGCGTTGCTTGGCTACATAGGCATTGGCTATTTTGTAGTTTTGTTTTTGTGGAGTGATGGCATCGCTATTTTGAAGCGTATCTGTATTGATGGTAGTGAGTTTTTCTAGTGCATCTTTACGCAACTCGATCTCCTGGTCGTATAATTGATTTCGGTTGAGAAAATCGGCAGCTTGTATTTTTGTCCTGGTTGCCGTCTCTGTGTTTTCCTTTTCCGAAATTTCTAAAGCTTCGTCATAAAAAGTCAAAGCTTCTGTTTGCACCCCAATCTTTTCATAGGCTTCAGCAATTTTGGCATTTAGTCTGGTTGCTGCCGAAAATTTGGCCTCGGCCTCGGCAATAGTCACAGCCTCCTTAAATTTATCAATAGCCTCGGTATTAGCGCCTGTGGCCAATAGAGCATCCCCAAGACCTTCATTGATGGCCAACAGATAAGGTGCTGCCTTCTTTTTGGCTTTAAGCGCCTTAAATAAAGAGAGACTCTCCTGATAATTTTTACTTTTAAGGTAAGCGGTGGCCAGAGCAATCTCAACGCTGATGTCATAACTATTGGAAAGACTCAAGAGGTAATTGCTTACAGCCAGATCGTATTGTTTCCAATGTGAATACACCTCACCTAAAACACGAAAAGCCTGAGCTCGCTGTTGGGCACCTGTGGCTCCAGAAGCCGTTTTCTCTAACGCCACAGCCAGATAATCTATAGCCGTTCCTGCATCTTCTTTATAGCTTGCCAAGGCCTTATCCACATACTGCTGGTAGCCTTCACCTTTGTTACGTTGTTTTGGGGCAGCAATATTACCCAATTCATATTCAGAATCGTCAAAGCTAGCCTCTAATGGATTAGGACGCACCTCAATCCGAATACGTTGCTGGTCTTTAACTGAATAATAGACAGTTTCAAAGCCTGCATGGCGGATAACAATCTCATCACCCACCCTCGCCTTGATGTTAAATTCTCCGGCTGTATTGGTGGTGGTATAATCACCACCTGCCACCTCGACATTAACCTTGGCCACTGGATCTAAGGTGGTCACATCAAGAACACTCCCCTTTATAGTCATTAGTTTGGAGGCTGTCTTCTTAGAGATTCTATCGGTATTCTGTCCAGTGAGCACCACCGAACAACACAACAAGAAAAGGAGGATATAATATTTCATCTACCTCAAACATAGTTCAATAATCTTAGATCTAAAAACGCGCCACACACGACCTGTGGTAAAATAGCGTCTATTTATTCTACCTCTTGCTATTTCCCTCATCCATACCGTCTCTTCCCTCATTGAGATAGGCGCTTGAATCATTCTGCATTTTTTATCGGTTTTTATGGCGGTACTTTTCGGCCATATTCATCAATACTTAAAAACCATGAAAACTCAATGTCGATTACTTTATTACAGTGTACTGTTTTTTATCATTCCTTCAGTCTATGCTTTTGCGCCCAGCCATAATGATGCAAAGGCCGCTTTCGCGAAAAGCAAAACTCCCACGCAACTCACCCTAAATGATGTATGGCCAACTACGGCTGAAACAACCATAAGAGTGGCCCTACTTCTTGACACCTCAAATAGTATGGATGGGCTTATTGATCAAGCCAAAGCCCAACTGTGGGAGCTGGTCAATGAATTGTCTTATGCCAGATGCGGTAATGAGCAAAGACCAGAATTAGCCATCGCTCTTTATGAGTACGGCAATGACGGTTTAAATGCCAAAGAAGGTTATATACGACAAGTCCTTCCATTGAGTAAGGATCTTGATGAAATTTCAAAACAATTGTTTGCATTAAGTACCAATGGCGGTAATGAATATTGTGGGCAGGTGATTCAAACCGCGATTAATCAGTTGGATTGGGGCAGTCAAAAGCAAGACTTAAATCTGATTTTTATTGCAGGGAACGAACCTTTTACACAAGGCCCAGTACGCTATCAAGATGCCGCTGCAAACGCCTGCGAAAAGGACATTAGCATCAACACTATTTTTTGTGGTAATTATAATGAAGGGGCACAAACGGGATGGAAGGATGGCGCGTACATAAGTAAAGGGGATTATATCGCCATAAATAGTGACAAACAAACGGTACACCTACCTTCTCCTTATGACAAAGACATACTAAAAAAGAATAAGGCCCTCAATGCTACCTATATTGCCTACGGTAGCTTAGGCCGATCAAAAATACAAGAACAAGAAGTGCAGGATGACAACGCCCAGTCTTATGGCAATGCCAATGCGGTTAAAAGAGCGGTGAGTAAGAGTTCTCACTTCTACAGAAACGAAAAATGGGATTTGGTAGATGCCGAAGCCACAGGTGCGGTAGATTTTGATTCGCTTTCTCAGGAAGAATTACCCGAAGCACTCCAAGGAAAGACAGCCGATGAGATCAAAGCATACGTTGAGCAGCAGCGAGACAAAAGAGAACGCATTCAACAAGAAATTGCTACGCTCAATAAAAAGCGAAGGTTATTCCTTGCCGAGCAAACCAAAACCATAGACAATCAATTGCAGTCGGCTTTACTTGAAGCCATAAAAAAACAAGCTGCTAAAAAGTCGTTTCGATGGGATTAGTATACGAGTTAAAACAAAAAAGGGCGATATCATGATATCGCCCTTTTTTGTCTTTAAAATTGTTTTAATTGACCGCTGGACAGTTACAATCATATGGATCTCTGGCATCGCCAAAGTTATAACCCAAACTCACTTGATGGAAACCTCCATTACTAAGCACCACAGAATTACTCTGATAAGAATAGGTATACCCAAATAGGAACTTGTCAAAATTCACACCTAAGAACGGAGTGATGTATTGTAATTTCTGAATGTCAACAGTCTCACCATTGGGTGTAAACTCGGCACCATCTAGGCTTCTTCTATACGATAGGCCACCCCACAATTTACCCCAGTCAAATTTTCTATAGGTTTTTATATTGGCATCTATTGTTGCTTCTCCTGTTTGATCAGTGGCTTGAAACATAAAAGATGGCTCAAAACTCCAATCACTAAAATTGGGTGTTATAGCGTAAGCCATAGATAAGATATATCGTCGCTGATTATTGGGCTCAAAAGTTTCTGAAAAAATATCTCGTTTTACTGGAATCGCGTTCTTTACAGAAAAATGAGATGAGAAATCCATGTAATTCCAAGAGACTCCAAAGTCTACATTGAGATAGGAATCACTTTGTTCTATACCTGCAATAACGGGATCAAAATCGGTCAAATCAAAAGTAGTCTCGTCTAACTTTCCTTGAATGACCCCTAAACTTATACCAAATGATAATTGATTAAGATCAACATAGTTACGACTCATCAACAAGTGATAGGCGAATGTAGCATACACCCCACTTTGAGAAAAATAGCCATTACTATCATTAAAGAAGATACCCCCTACTCCCACTTTTTCTCCAGCACGTCCATTAAAACTTACGGTTTGCAAATTAGGAGCATCATCTACGTCAAACCATTGTTGTCTCGCTGTGAGCCTTAGTTTGCTTACGTTTGAGGCTCCAGCCATAGAGGGATGTAGCAAATACAGATTATCTGAAAGGTAATCTGAATATGTTGGGATCCCTTCTTGGGCAAAGACACCAAAAGACATCGAAGCCATCAATAAAGTAAATAATGATTTTTTAAAGCTCATGAGTTATCGTTTTAGGGTAAAGTGACCATTAAAATTCTTTCTAGCTAAGGCGTTTTCGCCACCTGGCTCAATATACTCCACACTGAACCAGTAATCACTAGAAGGCATTGGCTGCCCATTGTAGGTTCCGTTCCATCCTGGACCTGCGGGGCTGATTTGTTTTAGCAACTTACCGTATCTATCAAATATATAAATTTTCGCATTCAAATTAGGTGGTGTACCTAGACCAAGTATATTCCAAGTGTCATGAAAACCGTCTTGGTTAGGGGTAAAAAATCTAGGGTAATCTATAATGCCAAATTCTACAGGAACTGCAGGACAATCCCCATCAATACGTCTTCCATAAATAATGTGTTCTCCAGGACGCACATTGTTAAAGGTTAAGGAAGTTTGAAAAGGTCCATCGTCTAGTGCAAATTCGTAATCGGCGCTTCCAAAGCCTTGAATAGTACTTTCTATCACCTGTACAGTGTACAAACCACTAGGATTAAAACTATCTTCTAATATTTGTACCTCAAAAATAGGCGAACTAACGGCGGTATAAGTCGCTCCTGCAACATAATCACATATTGTAATCATACCACTTACAACATCGGTATAGGTTGCCGTTACAGTAACCTCATACACTCCAACCTCTGTAACCTCTATTACGGGTTGTATAGAAAATGGGGCACCATCGAGTGTCCAGGTATAGGCATAAGTCGCACCACCTACTAAGGTTTCTGGCGTAGCGTCTAAGGTAACTGGCTCTTGTACGGCTCCAGTAACCGGATCGACACAAAGCTCTCCACCTTCGTTACTCAAATCGGTATAGGGTGTTGGCTTAACTGATATTTCAAAAAATACTGGAGGACTTGATGGACAAGTTGTTGTTGTATTTTGAACTACAGCCCAAATCGTTTGAGGGTTTGTAGTGTTCTCGAAAATATCTGGCGTAGGGATTTCATTTTCATTATTGAGTGCATCGGCCTCCGAAGTATAATAAAGCACAATTTCATCACCCGCCAATGGACCCCCAGCAACAAATTCGTTTTGTTGGGTGAGATCAAATTCTCCGACGCCAACCACTGGTATACCGTTGATATCGTTTGGCACAATAATTTCGCATGCCATCATATCTGGTGGAGTAACAGCGGTAGGTCTCGCCTCTATAACAATTTCTTGGAAAACAACCACAAAACACTCTGTCACCCTATTCTCAATTCGTACCCACAGCCCATTATTGGGAGCAGGTTGTTCTACAAAAGTATAAGGTGATGTTAATGCAAAGGCATCATTTTGTGCTTGCGATTGTTGCTCGTGGTAGGTAATATTAAAATCGCTCTCCTGTTGTGGTGGTGCCAGCAGGCCAACCTCAGAAGCGATTACTTCTAAATTTAGCACACCTTCACTGTCATTTCCATCTTCTTGCTCACAAAACACATAAGGATCAATACGGTCTGGATTAACAATTGGTAAAGGATTTATAACAATCTCTACCGGCACTACTACATAACAGGTATTACCTGGTACGGCAGTAGGCTCGTGATCTACACGTACATAAATAGTCTGGCCATTAGGAATTGAATTGGTGTAGGTAAAAGCAGGTCCTTCGGCTACTGGTGTAGGTGTGTTTGTAGTAACATCATAAGCGTCGGCATCTTCCTGAGATTCAAAAACTCTTCGCACTACAGAAGGACTCGCGTCAATTTCATCCATAGTAGGAGTCAAATCAAAGGTAAAAAAGCCATCAAAATCATCATCACATACCACTATAGGGTCTGGGGTGACAGAATCTGGGGTAGGTAATGGCAATACTCTTATTGTCAATTGTGTCTGAGTCTCACAGCCCTCTAAAGTCGTGACAATGATCTCTATGAGTTGTGGGTTACTGATGTTAGCATAATTCTCAGGATCTGAAATAGGCGGATCTCCTGCATCTATTGCTGCCTGACTTTCGTAGTAATCTACATTTAGCAAGGGATCACCTAAGGTCAGATCATTTTGTATTTCAGTAAGATCGAATATGGCTACCTCGTCAGTATCGTCGTCACATTCTTCAAGCGGAGCAGTAGGAGGATTAATTACTGGAAGAGCTCCTAAGGTAATATCAAATGATCCTACCTTAAAACACTCACTGCCGTCGTCAAATAAGATACGGTAGTAGATCGTCTGAGTACCTACCGCCATCAAGTAGGCGTCTGGTGTTGGGATTTGAGGACCTCCAATAGTTTGTGCATCCACAAGCATCTCGTGATAGGATATAATATAAGTAAAGGCTGGATCTTGCAAGGCCAAGAAAGTGGGCTCATTTGTAGTAATATCTACAATCTCATCGCCACTACCATCAACATCACAAAAAGTCAAGTCCAAATCGACACTTACATCAGGCAATATTGGTGTTGGGTGAGCCTCAAGATTGAATGGATATACCTTAAAACACTCAATAGTATTATCTGGCATATTATCTACACTTTCTGCGCGCACGTAAAGCGTTGTCATACCAGAAATATTATTATACGCCATGGTATTAGTAATCGCGTTTGCTGTGTTGTCGTCTAAGGCATCTTGCTGGCTTTCATAAAATGTTAAGGTAATATCTGTTTGCCCGTTAAGAATTTCAAGGGCATAATCGTCTAGGTTAAACAAGGTAAAACCGTCGTTGTCTTCGTCACAAGAAATCGCATTTGGTAAAGGATCGGAAACTAAAACCGGTAAGGCATTAACTCGAAGATCGACCTGCTCTTGTACCGTACACATACCCGCCAGCGTACTCTCAATAACAATAAGTATTGTTTGAGGATTGCCTCCAGTATTTACAAAGGCATCTGGCGTAGGAATTGGGCTGCTTGGAATATCTCCTGCATTTACGTAATAGGACACATTCAAATCAGGATTGGACGATGTTATGATATCAGTAATTTGGGTAAGATCGAAGGTGGTAATACCATCCATATCACTACCACTATCATCGGTGTCACAAGCAAATAACTGTGCTGGTGGAGGGGTATAAGAAGGTGACCCCACAGCCGTAATTGTAAAAGACCCCACATTGATACAGCCAGTGGCTATATTCTCCAAACGCACCCAAATAGTGCCGCTTGGCGCCGAATAACTCATCGTAGTTGCTCCAGCAATAGGCATATCGCCAGCACTACCAGGAAGCGACTCTGCAGAGGCTTGTGTCTCGTGATAGGTCAAATTAAAATCTGCAGGGGCTTGCATGCCATATATTGCAGCTTCATTTTCTGTGAGATCAAAATCAGCATTGCCGTCACCATCGTCATCACAAGCTGTAAGCTCGGGAAGATTGGCATCAATTACCGGACTAGGATTGACCAACAAGTCAATTTGAAGTATGGTAAAACACGAAGTTACCGTGTTGTTTACTCTGGCCCAAATACTTCCAGAAGCTGAAGCATAAAGCGTAGCCGTAGGTATAGGAGAAACTTCATTTTGAGCATTGGTAAATGACTCGTAAAAATCAGTTTGCACATTAGCTTCTCCATTTTCAATATCCATTACCAAGTCTCCTGTACTTGAAAGATCAAAAAGACCTGAGCCATCGGCTGTAGTGTCTCCTTGTTCAAAATCAATATCACATCTTTCTATGACAGGTTGTGGTAAGGGTGATGGGTTAGGATTGACCACCAAAGTTAGACTTATCGTATCAAAACAGCCAGTCGTGGTGTCCTGAACTCTTGCCCAAATGGTCTGTGAGGCCACTACCGTATTGGCATACAAATCAGGTAACTCTGTACCAGCAACGGCAGCTATAGCTTCAGGCTCAGAAAAATAATAGCTCACTGCCCAATTGGCATTACCCCCAGTAATAATGTTGTCTCTGGTTCGCAAATCAAATATGGATATCTGATCGGTACGACTACCACTTGCCTCATCATCACAAAGCTCATAGGCGGCAGGCTGTATTGGAACAGGTATAGGGTTGACAATAAGATCTAAAGTCACTACCGTAAAGCAACGTGTTGTAGGGCTTTGAGTAGTATTAATTACTCTGGCATATACTTGGACTGTTTCTGGCAAGGGTCCTGTGGTAGGAGAAACATAGTTGACCTCGTCTGCGATATCAGAAGCGGGCTCTATAGGTGAAGGGTCATTGGCTGTAACGGGATCTTCATACCAAACAATATCAAAAACTGTTGGGTCCAAACCATTTAATATCTCGGTTTCGCGACTTGTAAGATCAAATATCTCTACATTATCGGAATTGGTATCACATAAAGGATATGGAGTAGGGTTTAACAGCGGTGTTGGAGTAGGTAATACAATAAGATTAAATTGCACCACATTAAAACAGCCAGTACCCATACCTGTCATTGGATCAATATCGGTTACTCTCGCATATATAGGCTGCGTCATCGGATCTACATTGGTGTAATCTGTAGAAAGGTCTATTTCTAGACCTGCCGGTGCATTTTCGGCATCCGAAGGTGTCAAGTAATAATTTACAGTTTGCGTTGGGTCTCCACCGGTAATGATAGCGGTTTGCTGATTGAGGTCAAACTGGGCAAACTGATCATTGTCTCCATCGCAAGATTCGAGATCTGGAGGAGTAACAGCTGCTGGGTTAGGATTGACTATTAGATCAAAAGTGACTGTGTCAAAACAAGGTGATCCAGGAAAATCTGCATCGTCAATACGTGCTACTATAGTCTGACCCGAAGACGGGAAATCAGCTACGTTGGTGGTAATCTGATTGATAAACATATTAGCATCGGGCTGGGACGTATAATAGGTTACCGAAAAATCCATAGGATCTGCACCATTGAGTACAAAGGGATTATTGAGCAACAAATTAAAATTGGCAATACCATCATCGTATTGTGCGGGCATATCCCCTATTGATCGATCGCATAATTCTAAATCAATGGCCACACCTGCGGTAGGGTCATCTACAAAGCGCAATTCAATATCGTCTGAACCCGTTTGAAAAGGTGGGTTCACTTCGGTAACTACCAATCGATAGGTACCGTCTTCGCTTCCAGCATCATTTATGGTTAAACTTGCAGTTCCTCCTGGTACGATTAGGGTAAAGGTGGGACTACCAACAGGTCTAAAAAACCAATCAAACGTATAATCGGCCGCTGGCACAAAAACACCTGTTGTCTCAGTAAAGGTATGAGAGCCAGTACATTCAAGTACGTCGGGTCCAAGATCTGGCGTTAGTTGAGCATGCACTTTCGCGAAAGCGGAATTCAACAATAGCGGTACAAGTAAAAAGAGTAGGTTTCTTTTCATATCTTATATGATAAATTAACAGGGCGCGCAAATATAGCTAATTGCACATAATATCAGCCAAAAAAACAAGGGCTAACGGTGGGATAACGACTTTTGCTCCAATTTATTGAATGATAGGGAGACTTTTTTAAGAATTCATTTTGAACCAAAGCTGAATACTTCCGTACCTTTGCACAAATTTGGACAAAATGCCTACGTATTCAATTAGTGTCGAAAGCACTACAAATAATGCCATTAAAAAATTTCAAGCCGATCAATTTCTCGTCAACCACAATAGTTACGAGTTTAAAAACATTGATGAAGCTCAAAATTCGCCCCTTGCACAGCAGTTGTTTTATCTACCCTTTGTCAAGACCGTATATATAGCTCAAAATTTTGTGGCTGTTGAAAAGTACAACATCGTAGATTGGATTGATATTCAAGATGATTTGGCACATCAAATAGAGACTTTTCTCAATGATAATGGCGTGGTAATTATCGAAGATATTGCTGCTAAGAAAATACCCGTTACCGTTTATGCCGAGGCAACGCCTAACCCCTCTACCCTTAAGTTTGTAGCCAATAAAAAATTGGTTACAGCTCCTTTTGAATTTAAGAGTATTGACGATACGGCACACGCACCGCTAGCCAAAGAACTTTTCCATTTTCCCTTTGTAAAAGAGGTATTTATGGATGAGAACTACATCAGTATTCAGAAATATGAAATGACAGATTGGGATGAAGTAGTTACCGAGGCTAGAGAATTTATCAGGAATTACATTCAGGATGGTAAAGAAATTGTTACTGCCGAGCAACTTAAAACGCCTCAGGAAGTCGAAAAAGCAGCCGAAGTTACTTTTGAACAGCTCGATGACGTCTCTAAAGAAATAGTGAATATAATTGAGGAATACATCAAACCAGCGGTAGCTAGTGATGGTGGGAATATTGTCTTTAAATCTTATGATGAGGCATCCCAAAATGTAGCAGTGATTCTTCAAGGCGCTTGTAGCGGTTGTCCTTCTTCGACCTTCACCCTTAAAAACGGTATAGAAAATATGCTTAAGCAAATGCTGCCTGGAAAGATCAACGCTGTAGAGGCCATTAATGGATAAAACCCTTGGGCCGAATATTGTGAGGCGCGTATTGGCTAACTGCTGTATTCTTTGTAAATTTAAGATTCACTAATTATTTATCTTAAAAGCAAAATTATGGCAGTAATGAAAGTAATAGAAGTCTTGTCAAGCTCTACTAAGGGCTGGGAAGATGCCGCTCAAAATGCAGTAAAACAGGCCTCAAAATCGGTAAACAATATTAAATCGGTTTATGTGGCCGAGCAAAGCGCCGTTGTTAACGGTGATAATATTACAGAGTACCGTGTCAATCTAAAATTGACATTCGAAGTTAAGTAGAAAAACATCGCCTATTACAAAAGGAATCCTATCGCTGTATAGGATTTTTTTTGTTTGTATTTTTGGCACTATGAAAATCTTCACCTCCCTATTGCTGCTTTTGCTCACACTATTGCTATCCAGCTGTGATGGCCAAAACTCAACTTCGATGCACGACTATACCAACGATCTTATAAACGAAACCAGCCCTTATCTCTTACAACACGCTCACAACCCGGTAGACTGGAAACCCTGGAATGAGCAAACCCTTGAACAAGCCAAAGAAGAAAATAAGCTATTACTAATTAGTATAGGATACTCTTCTTGTCATTGGTGTCATGTGATGGAAAAGGAAAGTTTTGAAGATACTTTGGTGGCCAACTTTATGAACGAGCACTTTATCAATATAAAAGTAGATCGCGAAGAGCGTCCTGATGTAGACAATGTCTATATGAGTGCAGTACAGCTAATGACAGGCAGAGGTGGTTGGCCTTTAAATGCAGTGGCGCTTCCCGATGGTCGTCCTGTTTGGGGTGGCACGTATTTTCCTAAAGAGGATTGGATGCATGGTCTTAAACAGATTGCGCAATTATACACCACAGAACCCAACACTTTGGTAGAATATGCAGATAAACTAAGCTCGGGTATGCAAGCGGTAGATATTGTAACTCCCAATCCCAACAAACCGGTCTTTGAAGCTGAGTATATACAAGCTGCCGTGGCCAATTGGTCCAAGTATTGGGACACTAGACTGGGTGGTCTTAATAGAGCTCCCAAATTTATGATGCCCAACAATTATCACTTTTTGTTGCGCTATGCACAACAGCAGCAGGATGAAGAACTCATGGAGTACGTCAATACTACCTTAGCACAAATGGCCTATGGCGGTATCAATGATCATATTGGAGGTGGTTTTGCCCGTTATAGTACAGACACCAAATGGCATATCCCCCATTTTGAAAAGATGTTATACGATAACGCTCAATTGGTCAGCTTATATGCCGACGCCTACTTAGCCACCAAAAATGAACTCTACAAAGAAACAGTTTATCAAACTCTAGACTGGGTCGAGCGCGAAATGACCACCACTGAGGGTGGCTTTTACAGTGCTCTGGACGCAGACAGCCTTGACAAAAATGGCGAGTTGGAAGAAGGGGCTTATTATGTTTGGACCAAGGAAGAATTAAAAGAGTTGTTAGGTGATGAGTATGCTCTTTTTGCAGAGTATTACAATGTCAATAGTTACGGCAAATGGGAAAAAGACCATTATGTGCTTATCAGAAATACTCCCGACACTACATTTGTGACTCAGTCAGATTTGACCCTAGACGAGCTGCAAAACAAAAAAGAGCAATGGCAGGAAAAGCTCTTGCGCTTTCGCGAAAGCACTAAAGAGAGACCCCGCCTAGACGACAAGGTACTTACTGGTTGGAATGGCCTGATGACCAAGGCCTATGTTGATGCTTATAGGGTTTTTGGGGAGCAGCGTTTTCTAGATGCGGCCCTAAAGAATGCCGAATTCATAACAGATAAGGTTTTGCGTAAAGATGGAGGACTCAATCGCACCTATAAAAATGGGCAAAGTACGATTAATGCCTATCTAGAAGATTATGCAGCCACTATAGACGCCTTTATAGCTCTATTTGAGGTCACTACAGATTCAAAATGGCTAGAACTTGCCAAATCACTTACAGATTATACGTTTGCGCATTTCCACAATACTGATAATAATATGTTCTATTTTACCTCAGACGAAGATCAGCAATTGGTAAGTCGGAACACAGAATATCAGGACAACGTTATCCCTGCGTCCAACTCGATGATGGCTAAAAACATTTTTACCCTGTCACACTATTATTTGGATCGCACCTACACCAATACTGCAGCTGCCATGCTCAACAATGTTCAGCAAGAAATTGAGCAAAGTCCTATGAGTTACAGCAACTGGCTGGATCTTATGCTCAATTATACCAACCCGTATTACGAACTGGTTGTTGTTGGCCCTTCGGCTCCAGAGGTCTTAAATGAGCTAAACAGTTATTATATCCCAAATAAACTCATTGCTGGGAGTACTACAGCTAGCTCACAAGAAATTTTTGAAGGACGTTTTCTGGAAGGAGAAACCCTCATTTATGTATGTGTAAATAATGCCTGTAAGCTACCCGTACGCACCGTAGCAGAAGCACTACCGCTTATGAACACCAAATAAGATTGGATACCACTTATAGTTGAGCATCGTACTACGGTACAAGCTCAATATTGCCTAAACACCCACTACAGCAGTAATTAAAAGGCTTTTTTGGGCTTTCCAGCGATAAAATCTTTTAGGTAATACGGCTCAAAATAGGCGACATCTTCAAATTGGCCCTGGTCAAATTTTGTAGTAGCCATAACACACATTTCTTTTGCCGAAGGCAGCCTTCCTTCTATAAATACGGCATTGGGGTGATTGCAAATGTCTTTAAATTTGGATACTCCACTACCTATAAAATGAACCCTTCCCTTATCTAAATATTCAGAAAAAGACGTCTCATCTAAGATTTGAGCTTCTGTCTCACGCAATGACGAAAGATCGGCAGTAAAGACAGCGGCATAAACCTCCATACGGCGCGCATCCAGCATCGGTACAATTAATTCATCAGCTTGAGGCGTCACCTGAGCGGCAAGTGAGGTTAGCGTCGGTATAGAAATTAGCGGCACATCCAGGGCATAGGCTAGTCCTTTGGTGGCAGATACACCAATACGCAATCCAGTATAAGAACCTGGTCCTTTGCTCACTGCAACTGCATCAATCTCTACAGGTTTAATACTTGCATCCTCAAATACGTCATTTATAAAGACATGAAGCATTTCTGCATGAGAATAGCCAGCACTACTGTCCTCTTTTAAAACCAAAGTCTCTCCATCCTTGGACAGAGAGACCGAACAATTTGTTGTTGCTGTTTCTATATTGAGCACTAAGGCCATTAGCGTAGATTATTACTCTTCACCTTCCTCTTCGGCGGTTTTTGCCTTTTTATTCTTTTCTTCGATGAGATCGCCAGGTTTTAATGTTTTAGAAACCACATTACTCAGCTCTGGCACATCTCTAAATAACAAATCATCTACATACATTGGATGCATGCCTAATGCATAACAACAGTGTGGGTTATTTAGTGCA
>CAZJWI010000161.1:0-19389 GCA_964549485.1 uncultured Flavobacteriaceae bacterium | reverse complement strand
CTACAATCGTGGGAGAGTAGGTCGCCGCCTTTTTAAGGTCTGATTCTAATAAGAGTCAGACCTTTTTTTATGCCCTAATCTCAGCAAATCATAGAGCAAATACTACCTAGAGTGAAAAGAGGCTCCATCTCTTAGATTACGATGCCAATTGTATTGGAAAGGTTTTGTAAACACTAGTCGTACTTATGGTGAAGATCACACCACTATCGCAGGGAGCCTAGTCTCACCGCCTTTTTAAGGTCTGATTCTAATAAGAGTTAGACCTTTTTTATGCCCTAAACTCAGCAAATCAAAAAGCAATTACGACCCAAGGCGAAGACATGACATCTCATTAAGTCTGAATCGCAAGAGGGATAGCAGCGGTTACCCTGCAGCCTTCAAGGCGAAGCGTAAAAGCGAATAGCCCGGTAACGCTGTAAGCGGTACTTGCCCAAATAAACAAGTACAACACCTACTTAAACATAAATAAAGCATATACAAATCATTAAAAACATAAATAAAAATATATGAATTAAATTGCTAATCTTTGTAGTGTACTTTAAACACACACTCTTATGAAACAACGATTAGAACAACCTATCCTTGAACAGCAAATGCGCCAAGATGTGCAAAAAGTTGCTGTAGCCCACGGAGATGGGATTGGACCAGAAATTATGAAAGCAACGCTAAAGATTTTAAGCGCTGCTGGAGCTCAAATCGAAACCGAAGATATTCAAGTAGGAGAGCAAGTGTATCTTGGGGGCAATACTTCTGGAATAACCGATAGTGCATGGGATCATATTGCTGCCAATAAGGTCATACTCAAAGCACCTATCACCACACCACAAGGTAAGGGTTATAAAAGTCTGAATGTGACTTTGAGAAAATCGTTGGGCCTTTTTGCTAATGTGCGCCCAGTACAATCACTGCATCCTTATGTTGAAACGCATTTTCCCGAAATGGATGTAGTGATTATCAGAGAGAATGAAGAAGATTTGTATGCGGGTATAGAGCATCAACAAACACAAGACGTGGTTCAATGCTTAAAGCTGATTACGCGACCAGGATGTGAAAAAATTGTACGCTATGCTTTTGAATACGCCAAAGCTTACGGTCGTAAAAAGGTGACCTGTATGGTCAAGGACAATATCATGAAGCTCACCGATGGCTTATTTCATCAGGTGTTTGACGAAATCGCAGCCCAGTATCCTGATATAGAAAATGCCACCGAAATTATTGATATAGGGTCTGCCCGTCTAGCAGCACACCCTGAACGATATGATGTAATCGTGACCTCTAATTTGTATGGTGATATCATTTCGGATATTGCTGCAGAGATCGCAGGATCTGTAGGATTGGCAGGATCAGCAAATATTGGTACAGAAGTAGCCATGTTTGAGGCGATACATGGAAGTGCTCCAGATATTGCAGGCCAAGGAATTGCTAACCCTTCAGGATTGATCAATGCGGCTGTAATGATGTTGGCACATATAGGGCAACGAGAAAAGGCCGACCGCATAAAAAATGCCTTATTATATACCTTAGAACAAGGGTATCATACCGCCGATATTTATAGAGAAGGCTATAGTAAGGCTCGCGTATCTACTCAAGAATTTGCCGATCACATTATTGACAATCTTGGGCAAATGCCGAATGCATTAAGCCAGAGCAGCTTGGCCCAGGGATCGGGAGAAATCGTCATTCCTGCTTATAAGCGCAAACAAGAAAAGCAAGTACTTGTAGGTGTAGACGCATTTATTAACTGGCAGGGTAGCGATCCAAATGAAATTGGAGATCAACTTGCCGCTATGGATGTGTATAAACTCAAACTAAAAATGATTACCAATCGCGGTGTCAAAGTATACCCAGAAGGTAGAAAAGAGACCTATTGCACCGATCACTGGCGATGTCGTTTTGTGGCGATTGATGCAAATATTAAACAAACAACACCTGTATATCAAGAGGTAGAATACGAGCAAGTAATTGCTTTGTTGAGCGCCTTGAATGAAATGGGTATGGAAGTCATTAAAACAGAAAATTTATATGAATTTGATAGCCGTCGAGGATTTTCTCTAGGTCAAGGAGAATAAAATCTTCGAGAATTTTAGCTTGTAAAAACCCACCATTTGGTGGGTTTTTCTATGATGAACTCATACTATTTGGAACAAGCACATTTTTATAGAGTCATTAATTGAGCAAGACCTACAACTAGTGAAGTATCTCTTTTTAAAAATCTGCTCGTTGAAGTACACCTTTATATCGATTTGTGGTACTTTTTGAGAACAAGGCGCTTCATTTTGAAATTGATAGGAGAATCGTATTTTTACATAACTAATTTAAAAACATGAACACCATGGGAAAATTTGAAATGTATACAGATAAAGGCGGACAATATCGTTTTCGATTAAAAGCGGGTAATGGTCAGGTCATTTTGGCTAGTGAAGGTTATACAACCAAAGCTGCTTGCGAAAATGGAGTGGCTTCTGTTCGTAAGAATGCGGCCGATGAGGCGCGTTTTGAAAAACTCGAAAACAAAGCTGGAAAGCCATATTTCAATTTGAAAGCTGCTAATGGACAGGTTATTGGTAATAGCGAGGCCTACGAATCTGCTAGTGCTTGTGACAATGGTATTGCTTCTGTGATGAAAAATGCACCTGATGCTTCTATAGAAGAAGTATAAAAGACATATTTTTTTAGAATAAAGGGTGTTGCTTTAGGGCAACACTTTTTTTTGTTATATACTATGTTGCTGCTTTAATGCCTAGTGGCAATTCTTTGCGATTGTAGGTGGCATCAAATCTCGGGTCAGGAATGTAAGGCATACGTTCTTGTTTACTCACCTCAATAGTTAGAAAGTCAAATTCTTCTACTACTTTACCCGTGATACGATATATGCCTTTACCTTGAAAAGGATATTTCTTGGCCACAGGCGGGAAGTGTACAGTATCAATCCAATGACCACTTTGATCTAAAAAAGTACCAAAATGCATTTGATCTCCTTTAGATGTTCTGGTGCGCTTGGCGGTAATGAGATAACCATAAAGTACTACAGTTTTTCCCAGATACTGGCCGAGCTGTGCTCCAACTAGCTTATTGGTAGGTGGTTTTTCTAAAAGAATAAAAGGATCGTACAAAGGGAATTGCAACAATTCTAATTGGTCAAAAGCGTCTTCAAGACTAGTGATTTCAAAATCTGGAAGTACAAAAGAGCGCGTAGCTACTTTAAAAAATTGTGGTTGGCTTGTGTTTTCAGGAGTGCAATTGGCCTTGTAGTGGGCTTCCCATAATAAGGAGCGTTTGTTGACGCCCAATGATCTAAAAGCATCTATACGGATAAGCAAATCGAGTTGCTCCAAACCTAGAGGGACTCTTTCCAAAAAATCGGTAAGCGAGCTAAAGCGACCTTGAGCTCTGGCATTGATAAGGCGTATCATGGTTTTGCGTTCCAAACCCTGAAGATGTTGAAATCCTAATCGAATAAGCTTACCTTGTATTGTAGTTTGGATTTCGCTGTGATTGATACAGGGAGGAGCGACGGTGCCTCCATTCTTTTTGGCCTCGTGTATATAGGTTTCTACACGGTAAAAGCCACCCCCATTGTTGATAGTAGCTACCATATATTCTAATGGGAAATAGCATTTGAGATACAAACTTTGATAGGACTCTACAGCATAGGAGGCCGAGTGTCCTTTGGCAAAAGCATAACCAGCAAAACTTTCTATCTGTCTCCAAACTTCGGCGACTACGGTTTGTTTTTCGCCCCGAGCGATACAATTGCTAAAAAACTTATCCTTTACAGCTTGAAATTCTTCCCGAGAACGGTATTTACCACTCATTCCTCTACGCAGCACATCGGCTTCCCCTAAATCGAGACCGGCATAATAATGTGCTACTTTGATCACATCTTCCTGATAGACCATCACCCCATAAGTGTCTGGCATGATGTCCCAAAGCACAGGATGGGCTTCTTTGCGACGTTCGGGATACTTGTGACGCAAAATGTATTCGCGCATCATACCACTTTTAGAAACGCCTGGTCTAATGATTGAACTAGCGGCAACAAGCGTTAGATAGTCACTTACCCCTAGTTTTTTTAACAACATGCGCATAGCAGGCGATTCTACATAAAAACACCCAATGCACTCTGCGCGAGCAATCATGGCGTTAATCTTTGGATCTGTAAAAAAAGGTTTGGCATTGTGAATGTCGGGTAAGGAGATCTCTGGATGATTCTCTTTAATAAGTGCTACGGCATCTTTGATCTTTCCAAGACCACGCTGTCCTAAAATATCAAACTTGTGTAGGCCTACATCTTCGGCTATATGCATATCAAATTGAACCGTAGGAAATCCTTTGGGGGGCAGGTTAGTAGCCGAAAAATAGTGAATAGGTTGTTCAGAGATCAAGATACCTGCTGCGTGAATACTCACATAATTAGGCCGTCCGTTAAGTATGGCGGCATATTTGAGAACCAATTTGGAGAGGTCATCTATTTTTTTAGGATCAAATCGTCCATCGCTCAATTTGTCAATTTCGTGTTTGGGAAGCCCAAATACTTTGCTTAGTTCACGTACGGCCCCACTGTACTTAAAACGTACATAGGCCCCCAAGAGTGCTACCTGACCTTGTTGCCCAAATTCTCTAAAAATAAAATCGGTCAAGTCTTCTCGATCCCAGGTAGAAAAATCGATATCAAAATCTGGAGGGCTGGCGCGGTATAAATTCATAAATCGCTCAAAGTACAAATCGAGCTCAATTGGGTCTACATCGGTAATACCTAATAGATAGGCTACAATACTGTTGGCACCACTCCCTCTGCCCACGTGATAATATCCCTTAGAACGGGCATAATCGATAATACGCCAATTGATCAGAAAAAAAGCGACATATTTTTGCTGTTTGATCAACCCGAGTTCTTTTTCCAAACGCTGTTTGATCTGTGGGGTGATGCGCTGGTAGCGTTTGGGAAGGCCTTGTTCACATAGTGTGAGAAGCTTTTGATAATCTTCTTTTGTAGATCCTAAAAAGGTTTTTTTATTTTGGGAAGGCTTGCTAGGTGAAAAATCAAAATAGATTTCACAATTAGCTAGCAGGGTTTCGGTATTTTTGATAATATGCGGAAAATCGGCAAAGGCCTTTTTCAACTCGGATAGATCAAGCATCTGATCGCTGGCTTGTCCTTGTTCGGTTTTGGGGAGTTTACTCAGTAAGGTATTGGTATCTATAGCACGTAGTAAACGGTGAGTGTTAAAATCACGCTTGTCGCGAAAACTCACCCTGTGCAACACCAGTAGTTTATCTTTGAGCTCGCTGAGACGCGAAAAACGAAGCTTTCGCAGATCTTTGATATGAATACCGATATATTCCTGATCTGTAAATGAGTGCTTGTCTAGCTCCAACACTTTTTCAAAGGGATACACAATGGCGACATCTTTTAAGGCGGGCGCCTCTTCTGGGAAAACAGTTTTACTGTGTAGGTGTTTGGACAAAAAATGATTGAGGGCTAAAAACCCGTTATTATTTCGCGCAAGCGCAATATAACAGCAATCGGCCCCATTTCTAAAATCAATACCCAAGACCGGTTTGATATTGTAGTGGGTGCTTTTTCTGACAAAATTAAGACAGGCAGAAGTGTTGTTAATGTCGGTAAGCGCTAGGGTGGTGGCTCCTGCTTTTTGCGCAAGCTGAAGCAGCTCTTCTTCAGAGATAGTGCCGTAGCGCAGGCTGTAGTATGAATGCGTATTGATAAACATAAAAAGTGCTTACTAGAAACCATTACTGATGGCGATGCGCCAATAGGATAGGAGGCTCTCCATTAAAAGAATTGCCTTGATTACCTATAGTTCTTGATCCTTCTCCCATAGTAGCGGCTCTGGTAATACTTCTATCACCATATCTGATTCTGATATGATCCATAGCCTTATATAAATTGACCGTACGTTTGGTGTCTTCAAAAATTCCGATCTGGTAAAACCCCTCGGTAAGATGGCTATATCTAACACCCACCAAACGTATGAGCAGTCGCCTATTGTATAGGGCTTCAAAGAGCTCCATCACTTTAGGAATTAAGAGATGATCTGCCGCGGTATAGGGTATTTTGAGTTGTTTGGAATAGGTTTGAAAGTCAGAATACCGCACTTTTACCGTAATACAGGAGGTGAGTTTGTGCCCACGACGCAATTGAAATGCCAGATTCTCGGCCATGGCATGTATGGTGGTTCTGAGCTTTTTAATGTCTGTGGTGTCCTGCCCATAAGTACGCTCGCTCGAGATCGATTTGCGTTCGTGATATTCGATAATGGGGCTGTTGTCTATCCCATTGGCGCGTTGCCAGATAATACGTCCATTTTTTCCAAAAACTGAAGTCATCATCTCTACAGGCATTTGCTGTACAAGCCCTACTTTTTTAACACCCAGATTACAAAAGGTACGGAAGGTTTTCTCTCCCACCATTGGAATTTTTTTGATAGACAAGGGGGCTAAAAATACCTTTTCGTAATTGGTGTCTACCTTAATTTGACCATTGGGCTTGGCCTCTCCTGTGGCCACTTTTGATACGGTTTTATTTGCCGAAAGCCCAAATGAAATAGGTAGCCCCGTCTCTCTAATAATACGAGAGCGTAACTCACTCGAAAATTTATAACACCCAAAAAAACGATCCATTCCTGTGAGATCGCCATAAAATTCGTCTACACTGGCTTTTTCTAAAACGGGAATTTCTTCTTTTAAAATCTCGGTGACCATCTTGGAGTATTTCATATAGGTACCTGCATTACCACGTATAACGATGGCTTGTGGGCAAAGCTGTCGCGCCATTTTCATAGGCATGCCAGAGTGAACTCCAAATGCCCGTGTTTCATAACTAGCGGCGCTTACAACCCCGCGGTCACCGGTACCTCCTACAATGACGGGCCGATCATTGAGCCTGCTATCAATTAGCCGCTCGCAAGACACAAAAAAGGTGTCTAAATCAAAATGAATAATAGTACGTTGCATCACAAATAGGATTTAATACAAAATTATGGAATAATTCCTATAAAAGATGTCAAAGCCACCCAAAATACTTATGAACAATCTAAGGGCAAAAGCTAATCACTTAGACTCCTTACACTTGTGTAGCTTCACTCTTATGTATTTAAAAAGCAACCCTATAAATTAACAGTTAGCGTTTTCTATTTTGGCTATCTTAGAGCATAAATTAAACCTGAGTACCATGAAACGTTTCTCTTTATTTTTTTGGGTAGTTACACTTTGTATTAGTAGTATCGCCTGTAAACAGGATACAAATAGTACAAGTAATCCCAGTGGCGATACAGCCACCACCACCCAATTTAAAGTAGATTTTGAAAAATTTACTTTAGACAATGGTCTTACGGTAATTATGCATCAAGACGATTCAGATCCGGTAGTAGCGGTTGCCCTTACTGCCCATGTGGGATCGGCACGTGAGATAGAAGGGCGTACAGGATTTGCTCACCTCTTTGAACACTTGTTGTTTTTGGAATCAGAAAACCTGGGAAAAGGAGGTCTTGACAAGATGAGTGCACGTATTGGGGGGTCTGGTGCCAATGGCTCTACGAGTAGAGATCGTACCAACTATTTTCAGACCGTTCCCAAAGATGCATTAGAAAAAATGATATGGGCAGAAGCCGATAAACTAGGGTATTTTATCAATACAGTGACAGAACCTGTTTTGGCCAAAGAAAAACAAGTCGTAAAAAATGAAAAGCGACAAAGTGTCGACAATCGTCCTTATGGCCATGTCTCTTACGTAATTGGGAAGGCCTTATATCCCGAAGATCATCCCTACAACTGGCAAGTGATTGGTTCTTTGGAGGATTTGCAAAACGCCACACTCCAGGATGTAAAGGATTTTTATAATAGGTGGTATACCCCAAATAATACCACCCTAACCATTGCTGGCGATTTTGATCCAGAGCAAGCCAAGGCCTGGGTGCACAAGTATTTTGATGAAATCCAACCAGGACAAGCGGTGGCTCCTTTAGAAAAGCGACCAGTTACACTAAACACCACCAAAAAATTGTATTATGAAGATAATTTTGCGCGTTTGCCTCAATTGTCGATGACCTGGCCTACTGTTCCAAACTATCATCCAGATTCCTATCCTTTGCAAGTGCTAGCTACCTATTTGTCTGATGGAAAAAAAGCACCTTTTAATCAGGTATTGATCGATAAACTTCAGCTTACTAACAATGTAACCATGTTTCAATATGGGGCAGAGCTCGCTGGAGAATATCGCTTGGTGGTTAACGCCTATGCCTCGACACCTTTAGATAGTGTGGCCCAGGGTGTTGCTACGGCTTTCGCCAAATTTGAACAAGAAGGGATCTCTCAGGCCGATCTCGATCGTATTAAAGCCGGGCAGGAAACGCGATTTTATAGTGGGCTATCTAGTGTTCTTGGTAAGGGCTTTCAGCTGGCACAATACGAAATATTTGCTGGAGACCCCGATTATATCAATCAAGATGTACAACGCATATTAGCGGTAACTCCAGAAGATGTACAACGCGTATATCAAACCTATATCAAAGACCAACACTATGTAGCTACTAGTTTTGTGCCAATTGGGCAAACCGATTTGGTTTTGTCAGGATCGACCCTTGCCGATGTGATCGAAGAAAAAATTGTCGCCGGAGCCGAAGATTCTTTTGATGCATCTATTGCCGCTCAATACGAAAAAACGCCATCCTCATTTGATCGCTCTGTAGAGCCACCCTATGGTGAGGCTCCCGAAGTAGTCGTTCCTGAGGTTTGGGATCAGTCCTTATCTTCTGGTATGGAGGTTTACGGCATTGAAAACTCTGAAGTACCCCTGGTACAATTTCAATTCAATATTAAAGGAGGTTTGTTATTAGAATCTACCTCTAAAGTAGGGGTATCTAACCTCTTGGCCCAATTATTACTAAAAGGTACAGCGACCAAAACTCCAGAGCAGTTAGAGAATGCCATAGAAAGTCTTGGAGCGCAAATTAATTGTTATGCTGGTGATCAATACATCACAATTAGCGGTACGACCTTAGCCAAGAATTATACAGCTACTATGGATTTAGTAAGAGAAATCCTATTAGAACCACGCTGGGACACCACAGAGTTTGAATTGCTCAAACAAAGTACATCCAGTCAATTGGAACAACAATTGGCAAGCCCGCGCGCCATAGCGTCAAACGAGTATCGCAAGCTTATCTATGGTAAAGATGCTTTGTTGGCTCAAAATAATTTGGGCACCCCTTCATCGGTAGCGGCTATAGGTATGGATGATTTAAAAGCGTATTACGATCAATATATATCTCCGTCTGTCACTGTGATGCAAGTGGTAGGAGCCATCTCACAACAGGACGCCCTGGCTGCACTTGATCCTTTGAACGAATCCTGGGAGGTCAAAGAGGTGGTCATACCTGAGGTAGACATACCCCAAGCTCCTAGTCGTTCTAATGTCTATTTTTATGATGTGCCAGATGCCAAACAGTCTATGTTGCGCATAGGCTATCCAGCCGTAGCAGCTACCCATGAAGATTATTATCCATTGCAAATAGCTAATTACCGTTTGGGTGGTGGCGGTTTTGCCTCAGAACTTACCCAGCAACTTCGCGAGGGTAAAGGCTATACCTATGGCATCAGATCCAGTTTTAACGGCTCTACCTTGCCCGGGCCGTTTACGATCTCTAGTGGCGTGCGTTCTAATGTTACCTATGAGTCTACCGCATTGATCAAAGATATACTTGAGAATTACCCGACAAATTTTGATGCACAAGATCTGGAAGTAACCAAAAGTTATATGATTAAGAGTACCGCTAGAGCTTTTGAAACTATGGGGGCCAAATTAAATATGCTTGGCAATATTAGCCAGTTGGGTATGCCTGTAGATTACGCAAAGCAACGCGCGGCTGTGGTTAAGGATATGACGGTAGAACGGGTACAGCAGCTCGCCCGAACATATATGAATCCCGATCAAATGATCTATCTGGTAGTAGGAGATAAAAAGACGCAATTTCAAAAACTAGAAGATTTGGGCTATGGTACGCCTACGCTACTCAATCCTAAAGAAAAAGATGTCAAAGATTAAGCGCGTGTCTGGTTTTACCAGATCAATGACTGTATTAAAAGGTATGGTTTTGGTGTTTGTTTGTTTTTGTGCTTTGGCTTGTAGCCAAAACAAAACACCGCTCACCTCCAAAAGCCCAGAAGATTATCTCAGTCTGGTGGCAGAGCACTACAGTGGAGCTTTGGCCTATCAGACCACTGATTTTGTGTCTCAATATTGGCGGGTGGCTGGTAACACGGGTTTTAATGCGACGGTTGAAAAAATTACTGCGAGTCTTGACCAGGCAGGTTATATAGATGAAGCTGTAGCCAAGGCCGATGCTCGATTTACTTATCGCATCGAAAAACGGGAGATGAATCGTCCCACCTGGGAGCCTATAGACGCCGAGCTATCTATATTAGGTGAGGATACCCCCTTGTTGCGTTTTAAGACCAATCGCAATATGATCTATCAGTACGCCTCATCCACACCAGATCAGGGTATCACCGCAGCCGTTGTTGCCATTACGGATGTTACCCAGCTCACCACAGAAAATGTAAGTGGTAAAATAGTCTTTGCAGAGATGAGTCCTTATCGCATTTTTGATACAGCCATTGAAAAGGCCGGGGCTTTAGGAGTATTAACTTATAATAATCCAGATTATTTACAGCCTGAGAAAAATGTAACTTCTATTCAATTTAGGGGGATGCGATATAAAAAAGATCGTCCTGCCTGGGGTATGGCGTTGTCGTATCAGGCCAAAGAGCGTCTTAAACAAGCCTTAGCCAAAGGAGAGGTAGTGGTAAATGCCAGGGTAGAAACAAAAATCTATCCTTCAGAAGAATTGACCGTAGTGGCTACGGTAAAAGGAGCTAGCTTACCCAAAGAGAGTTTGGTCTTTAGTGCCCATATTCAAGAACCAGGCGCCAATGATAATGCCAGTGGTGTAGGAGCCCAACTCGAAATGGCGGTAGTTACCGCTCAATTAATTAAAGACAAGCAGCTCCAACTAGACCGCACCCTAACATTTTTATGGGGTGATGAGATCATATCTACACGCAGGTATATCCAAGAGAAAGAGCGTCGTAGTACAGCTATTAACTGGGGGATTAGTTTGGATATGGTGGGGGAGAACACGGCCCTTACTGGAGGGTCTTTTCTCATCGAAAAAATGCCAGATCCCTCGGCAATCTGGACTAGGGGCAAGGATAAGCACTCGGAGTGGGGCGGTCAGGTATTGACCATAGACGATATGCGGCCTCATTATCTCAACGACTTTATCATTGACGTTTTTAAGCAACAAGGAGCACGCACGGGTTGGGAGGTAAAGACCAATCCCTTTGAAGGCGGTAGTGACCACACCCCCTTTCTTAAGGCTGATATACCTGGATTGTTATTATGGCATTTTACCGATCAATTTTATCATACCGATAATGATCGCATCGATAAAGTATCTCAAACCACACTAAAAAATGTTGGAACAGCGGCTTTGGCCAGTGCTTATACATTGCTTAATGCAGATACAGAAACGGCCAAGAGAATGATTAGCTTATTGGGTACTGCGGCTGCGCAAAGGCTAGAAGCCGAATTTTTGTTGAGCCAGCAAGAGATTATTAAGGGTGCTTCAGAGGCTTCGCAAGTACAGATTCTTAAGACCTGGGCAGACTGGTATATAGCCGCAATACAAAGTGTAGCAGATTTGTCTTTTAAAGATGATAAACCACTTGAAGTAGCCATAGATAATGCGGTCTTGGAAGTCAAAAATGCGACCAATCAATGGGTAGAACAATTAAAGGTGAAGCCATGAGGTATGGATCGATACTGTGGCGCTTTTCGCGAAAGCGCACTTAGGCTGATCTTCTTCTTTTTACCCAAACATTGAGCAACATTCCAAAGACCACCAGACTCATGCCGAAAATAGGCAACCAGTCATAGGTCTCGCCAAAGAGAAAAAAACCAAAGAGCAGGGCATAAACCAGTTCCATATATTTGATTGGGGCAACGGTATTGGTATCTGCCAATTGAAAAGCTCTGGTTAAGAAGATTTGTCCTACCAGACCCAAAACCCCTATACCACAAACCCACCACCACTCCTGACCCAGAGGCATACGCCATTGAGATACAAAAAATAAACTACCAGTAATAGAGAAGACCATAAAGTAGTTGATGATGGTCAGAAAATGCTCGCGAGATCCCAGATAACGTACAATGGTAAAAACCCCACCTACTAAAACTGAAGAGATCAATATCAAGACAAAGCTCAGCCCGTCAATTCTAAAATCGACTCCTTTCATAAGAAACGCCCCAATTAAGGAGATCAAAAAAGCGACCCACTGCCAGGGTTTAATATATTCTTTTAAGAACCAAAAGGCAAAGAGCACACTAAAAATGGGTGCCGTATATCGCAAAGCTACCGCCGAGCCTAAAGGTATCCTTTGGATCACGAGAAAAAATAAGGCTAGTGACACAAAACTCATGACCCCTCTAAGACTCAACCAAAATACATGTCGCCCTAGTAAGGGGATTTTTTTGACCAGCATGTATGGAAATATAAAAACAAAGGTGCCCATTGCTCTAAAGAAAACCACTTGAAGTGGGTGAAAATTATCGAGGTATTTTGCCAGCAGATTCATCCACGCGAAGGCGAATGCGGCGATCAGCATATAGGCGATTCCCTTTTTCAATAGTTATTTTTAGAGTCGCTCAAAAATACGACATAAAAAAAAGCGAGCCTTGTTGACTCGCTTTTTAGATATCTTAGAGAATAGATTTATTCTTTAATCAAACTTCTTGAAATAACAATTTTTTGTATCTCCGAAGTGCCTTCGTAAATCTGTGTAATTTTTGCATCGCGCATCAAACGCTCTACATGATATTCTTTTACAAAGCCATTACCGCCGTGTACCTGTACGGCTTCAACAGTATGTTCCATCGCAACTTTTGAGGCGTATAACTTGGCCATGGCACTAGACTGGTCGTAGTTGTTGCCCTGATCTTTATCCCAGGCGGCTTGCATCACTAAGTGTCTGGCAGCCGTAATTTCGGTATACATATCGGCTAGTTTAAAAGCGATAGCCTGATGGTTGCAAATTTCTGTTCCAAAGGCCTTGCGTTCTTTAGAATATTTTAGTGCTAGTTCATAAGCGCCTGAAGCAATACCTAAGGCTTGAGCAGCGATTCCTATACGCCCTCCAGAAAGGGTCTTCATAGCAAATTTGAATCCAAAGCCATCATCACCGATACGATTTTCTTTAGGTACTTTTACATCATTAAACTGCAGGGTGTGGGTATCACTACCGCGGATGCCCAATTTATCTTCTTTGGGTCCAATCTCAAATCCTTCCATGCCTTTCTCAACAATAAAGGCGTTAATTCCTCGGTGTCCTTTTGAACGATCGGTCTGGGCAATGACCAAATATACATCAGATCGACCTCCATTGGTGATCCAGTTTTTGGTACCGTTGAGTAGGTAATGATCTCCTTTATCAATAGCAGTAGTAGCCTGAGAAGTGGCATCAGATCCAGCTTCTGGTTCACTAAGACAAAAAGCACCTACAAACTCTCCTGTAGCCAGCTTGCTAAGATATTTTTCTTTTTGTGCATCTGTTCCGTAGGCTTCTAAACCATAACACACTAAAGAATTATTTACCGAAACAATCACCGATGCAGAGGCATCAATTTTTGACAGTTCTTCCATGATTAAAACGTAAGAGATGGCGTCCATGCCACTTCCTCCGTATTTGGGATCTACCATAATTCCCATAAAACCTAGATCTCCCATCTTTTTGACGAGTTCTTGTGGGAATTCTTGTTTTTCGTCACGCTCTATAACGCCAGGTAGTAATTCTGTACGGGCAAAATCGCGTGCCGCATCGCGTATCATTAAATGTTCTTCGGTAAGAGAAAAGTCCATTGCGGTTGATGTTGAAGTTTATGTAAAAATAGGTTGCAAAGATACTCGATCTATCTCCTTTCTTCAATAAAACTTTATTATTTTTAACAATATGGCAAAGAAAAACTATAAAGTGATCGGTGTTATGAGTGGGACCTCACTTGATGGAATTGATCTGGCTTTTGTCGAATTTGATATCACAACTGCTTCTACAGATCAAGGTCATCCGCAATATGCTGCCAAGATACATTGTGCAGAAACCATATCGTATACCGAAGACTGGCAACAAAAATTATCGGCTGCACACACCTTTACAAAGCAGCAGCTTTACTTTACCAATAAGGACTATACCCAATTATTGGGAAGAGCTATCCATAGTTTTATAGAGAAGCATCAACTGTGTGACCTAGATGCTGTGTGCTCACACGGACATACCGTGTTACATCAACCCGATAAGGGGTACACTCTTCAGATCGGAAATTTGCCTGAGCTAGCGCAATTCTTAGGGTTGCCGGTAGTTTGTGATTTTCGCACTCAGGATGTCGTCTTGGGCGGGCAGGGCGCTCCCTTAGTACCTATAGGAGATCAATTGCTTTTTGGCGAGTATGATTACTGTATTAATCTAGGTGGCTTTGCCAATATATCTATGTCAAGAGAGGGTCAGCGTATTGCTTATGACATCGCTCCTGTCAATGTTGTGCTCAACAAATATGCGTTATCACTGGGAAGGGCTTATGATGATAAGGGTGCTTTCGCGAAAGCGGGAGTAGTCTCATCCTCTCTGTTAGAACAGCTCAATGCTTTGCATTATTACAGCCAGCCGGCTCCCAAGTCATTGGGGATTGAATGGGTACATCAACACATCTTTCCGCTGCTTGAAAAAACGTCCCTCTCGTCTAAAGATATATTGGCAACCTTTACCGAGCACATTGCGACACAAATTGCACATCAATGCAAAAGGGGTAGTAAGGTATTGATGACAGGAGGTGGTACCTACAACTCTTATCTTCTAGAGCGCATTACGGCGTACAACAATCTTCAGTTGGAAGTTCCCTCTGATACTTTGATCTCGTTTAAAGAGGCCCTAGTGTTTGGTTTTCTGGGCGTTTTGCGTTTGGAAGATCGTGTAAATTGTCTGGCAAGTGTGACTGGGGCTCAAAGAGATCATTCTTCAGGAGTGCTTTTTCATCCATAAATATTGAGAAAATAAAACCGATAGCCAGCCGCTGGATATTTAGTTTCCTATATTTGTAACGCTTAAAACCTATCCATAATACATGAGAGACTTACTCCAACGCTACGAAGAGAAATCACCTGAAATAGTTTTCCATTGGAATGATCCAGAGACCGAAGCCGAGGGCTGGGTAGTTATTAACTCGCTTAGAGGAGGAGCTGCCGGTGGAGGTACCCGTATGCGCAAAGGTTTGGATATGAACGAAGTGCTCTCATTGGCCAAAACAATGGAAGTGAAGTTTACCGTATCAGGACCTGCTATTGGTGGGGCCAAATCTGGAATCAATTTTGACCCAAAAGACCCGAGAAAAAAAGGTGTATTGGAACGTTGGTATCGTGCGGTTTCACCCCTTTTGAAAAGTTATTATGGTACAGGTGGCGATCTTAACGTCGATGATATACATGAGGTGATCCCCATCACCGAAGAAAGTGGTGTGTGGCACCCACAAGAAGGTGTATTTAACGGTCACTTTAAACCCACCGAGGCAGACAAAATTAATAGAATAGGTCAATTGCGTCAAGGCGTGATCAAGGTCATAGAAAATCCACACTTTTCTCCTGATGTGAATAGAAAGTACACCGTGGCCGATATGATAACGGGTTATGGTGTGGCCGAAGCCGTTCATCATTTCTATGACATATACGGCGGAGACATCAAAGGAAAAAGAGCCGTGGTTCAAGGTTTTGGTAACGTAGGGGCTGCTGCAGCTTATTACCTTGCTCAAATGGGGGCCAAGGTTGTAGGTATTATCGATATAGTAGGAGGTTTGATCAATGAAGATGGATTTAGCTTTGAAGAAATACGTCAGCTCTACCTCAGTAAAGAAGGTAATACTTTAGGTCAACTTGATCTGATTCCTTTTGATGAGATGAACGAGCGTATCTGGAATCTAAAAACCGAAATTTTTGCACCCTGTGCCGCTTCGCGACTCATTACCAAATCTCAGATAGATCAAATGATAGCCACAGGACTGGAAGTGATCTCTTGTGGGGCAAATGTTCCTTTTGCAGATACCGAAATATTCTTTGGTCCCATCATGGAACATACCGATGCCCAGGTAAGTTTGATCCCAGACTTTATATCCAATTGTGGTATGGCGCGCGTTTTCGCCTATTTCATGGAGCGTAAGGTGCAAATGACAGACGATGCCATTTTTAATGACACCTCGATCACCATTCGCAATGCCATCGAGCGAACCTACAACAACAACAGTAGCAAAAAAAATATCAGTAAAACTGCTTTTGAAATCGCGTTAAAAGAACTACTTTAAAAGCTTCATTAAAAACCAACTTTTATGGAATCAGTGATTATTCTCATTTTTGTAATTGGCTATCTCTCTATTACCTTAGAACATCCACTGCGTCTGGATAAAACAGTGCCAGCGCTAATTATGGCCTCCCTTATGTGGGCATTTTTGGCTGTCGGGTTTAGTCAGGGATGGTTTAATGTTGTTGATAGTCACGAGCATGTCTACAGTATATTGGGAGGAGAGAGTCACGATATGCAGGAAGGGTTTAACAATACCTTATTGCATCACTTGGGAAAAACCGCCGAGATACTGGTCTTTCTAATTGGAGCCATGACTATTGTAGAGATCATTGATCTTCACAGAGGGTTTGAGGTGCTCAAATCTGCAGTACGTACGCGCAGCAAGAAAAAGTTACTTTGGATCATTGGTGTATTGGCGTTTATCTTGTCTGCTATAATTGATAACCTTACTGCTACTATTGTTTTAATTACGCTTTTGCGAAAATTAATATCCAACAAAAACGAGCGCTTGTGGTTTGCAGGACTGGTAGTAATAGCCGCAAATGCTGGTGGTGCCTGGTCTCCTATTGGGGATGTGACAACTACTATGTTGTGGATTGCCAATAAAGTGTCTGTGGGAGGTCTCGTACAAACCTTGGTAATCCCTTCTTTACTATGCTTTGTCGTACCATTCTTAATTGCAATGTACTTGCCAGCTTTTAAAGGAGAGATTGAAGTGCTCCCTCAAGAAAATGATGAAGAAGCCGGACGGTTGCTCAGTAGTAGAACCATGTTGTTCTTAGGGTTGGGGATGATTGTTTCGGTACCGGTATTTAAAACCCTGACACATTTGCCACCGTATATGGGTATGATGCTCGCACTGGGTATTGTCTGGCTGGTTTCAGAATATATTCACCCCGAAGAAGATTTTTCAAAAGAACGTCGTCATTTATATTCGGCACATAAGGCGCTCTCTCGTATCGAAATTTCAAGTATCTTATTTTTCTTAGGTATTCTCATGGCGGTAGGTGCCTTAGAAACGCTAGTTTACGGAACTATAGGAGGTCAGGAAGTAGGGACGCTGCGTTATCTAGCCGAGGTCTTACAAGCTGCCATTCCAAATCAAGATATAGTTGTTGCCTTATTGGGAGTCTTTTCTGCGATTATTGATAATGTGCCCTTAGTGGCTGCGTCAATAGGAATGTATGGTGGGGTACCCCTTGATGCCGATCTCTGGCATGCCATTGCTTTTGCCGCGGGTACTGGAGGTAGTATGTTAATCATAGGATCGGCAGCTGGAGTAGCTGCTATGGGTATGGAAAAGATCGACTTTATCTGGTATTTGAAAAAAATATCGTGGCTAGCAGCTGTAGGTTTCTTGGTAGGTTATATCTATCTCGTGATCATCTTCTCCATGTAGTATATACTTAATTTTAAGAATCCCCGTTATCAATCTAGCTAAATAAAAATTATGTTGAATACGCTTTTACAAGATGGTGCCCAGGAAGCGGCCGATGCTTTGGGCAGCGAAGAACCTGTAGAAAAAACACTTTCCATAATCGATTTGTTGCTTACCGGCGGTACTGCAGGAATCATTATAATTGCGGTACTTTTTGTATTACTCTTTGTAGCGATATACATTTATTTTGAACGTTTGTTTGCCATAAAAGCTGCGTCAAAGATTGACGGTAACTTTATGAATCAAATACGCGATAACGTAAGCGGAGGCAATATTGAAGCCGCCAAAATCTTATGTGCTCAAACCAATTCGCCAGTGGCCAGACTTACCGCTAAGGGTATATCAAGGATTGGTAGCCCCTTAGAAGATATTAATACAGCCATAGAAAATAGTGGCCGATTAGAAGTCTATCGCCTAGAGCGAAATGTTAGTGTACTAGCAACTATTGCTGGTGCTGCACCTATGATTGGATTTTTAGGAACGGTGATAGGGATGGTTTTGGCCTTTCACACTTTGGCGACCAGTTCTGGACAAGCCGAAATGGGTACTCTAGCCGAAGGAATTTATACAGCTATGACAACTACGGTAGCGGGATTAATCGTTGGTATTATTGCCTATATGGGCTATAATCACTTAGTGGTTAGAACCGATAAGGTAGTGCACGCCATGGAAGCCAATGCGGTCGATTTTCTCGATCTCTTAAACGAGCCGATCTAGTATGAATCTGCGCGGAAGAAATAAAGTAAGCCCAGAATTTAGTATGAGTTCGATGACAGATATTGTCTTTCTGTTGTTGGTATTTTTCTTATTGACTTCTCCGGCTATTACACCAGATGCTCTAGATCTAATCTTACCCAAAGCAAAGGGTAAAACAAGTAATAAGCAAAACTTGTCTGTGAGCATCACCAAAGACCTAGACTACTACGTCAATAAAGAACGCGTCACAGAGCGCCGCATAGAATCATTTATTAATAGTGAATTAAGCGGTGTGGAAGAACCTACCATTATACTGCGCGCCGAAGAGGGTGTTCCTATCGAGAATGCAGTTAAGATTATGGATATAGCCAATAGAAATAAGTATAAAATCGTTTTGGCTGTGCGGCCTAATTAATGGTTTGCTACATCTCGGCATTATCCTTGTTCTAAACCTATAGCTATTACAAAAGAAAATAACAGTTGGCCTATTTAGATACCGTACATAAAAGAAAATCATTTACCATCACCTCTATCTTGATGGCCTTGATTTTGTTGCTGTTATTCTTTGTAGGAATGACCTATATGGACCCACCTATAGAAGGAGGAATTGCTGTGAATTTTGGAACTTCTGATGTGGGTAGTGGCAATGTTCAACCCAAAGAGCCTGTGGCAGCGGCACCAAAAAATACGGCCCCACCGCCAGTACCTACTCCACCACAACCCGAGGTTAAAGATGAGGTGATTACTCAGGACAATGAGGAGGCGCCCGTAATCGAAGAAAAACCTAAGGAGACCCCCAAACCCAAAGTCGAAAAACCCAAAGAAGAACCTAAAGAAGA
>CAZJWI010000160.1:0-1552 GCA_964549485.1 uncultured Flavobacteriaceae bacterium | reverse complement strand
GTTGAAAAGGTTCCTTCCGGGACTTCTTTAATGGCTACCGTGAGATAGGGACTGGATGGGGTGCTGCAAATCGAATATGCCCTGCGCACCTGAGCACCGTCGATAGTGGTCTTTAGCGTAATGTATTGACCAGATCTATATTCAAATGTTTTCTTTAAATTATCGGGAATTTCAAAGCTTACTGCCACAGATTGAGCCGTTACACGTTCGATTTGGCGTATAGCTAAGTCATAAAATTGAGCCATTGTGAAATTTTTTGGGTAAAAATACAAAGGTAGAAGGGTATCCCTGTAACAATTATGACAATTTAAGCACTAACAGCCTGTAAACAATCAAGAGCAATGATTAAACAATTCCTAAGCTTGGAATGGAAAGCTTTTTTTAGAAGCGCTTCCTTCCAAACCAATCTCGCCCTAAAAATATTGATGGTATTTGGGGCGCTTTACTTTATCGGGATTTTCACAATAATGGGGGTGGTCACCTACCATATTTTGGAAGATAATGAGTTGCCACCTCTGGAAACTGTCAATCGGTTTATGATCTATTTTGTAGCCTTTGATCTGATGGTTAGGTATTTCTTTCAAAAGATGCCAGTGGTCAATATCAAACCCCTTCTTTTGATGCCTTTTAATAAGGCCAAAATCGTAAAGTTTGCCTTGGGTAAAACCGTGCTTTCCTTTTTTAATTGGGTATATGCTTTTTTCTTTATCCCTTTTTCGATTGTACTCTTGACGCAAGACTTTAACCCTTTGGGAGTGCTAGCCTGGCACCTCGGAATTGTTGCCTTGATTTATCTCAATAACTTTATCAACGTATTTCTCAACGACCAGACGGTCGCGGTTCTCATTGCGGCATTGATCATCGCTGTATTAGGAGGCCTGCAGTATTATGGCTATTTTGATATAACCGCCTTTACCACCCCGTTTTTTCATGGGATGTATACCGAATTGTGGCCAGCCCTACTGCCTATACTGGTAACCATAGCAGCAGCAGCTTATGCGTTTTCCTATTTTAAACAGCGCTTGTATCTAGACGCAGGCTTTGCTAAAAAAGAAACCATCGCTACTAATGAAAATATGGATTGGCTCAATCGATTTGGTAAACTGTCCACCTTTCTAAAAAATGATATCAAATTGATCATGCGCAACAAGCGCTCAAAGACCACCATATTTATGAGTGTCCTCTTTCTCTTTTATGGGCTGTTGTTTTTTGGCAACGCCATTGAGATTTATCAGGGTCCGTTCTGGCGTATGTTTGCTGCGGTTTTTGTCACTGGAGGGTTTCTATTTTCTTTTGGACAATTCGTCCCTAGTTGGGATAGTGCTTATTATCCCTTGATGATGACTCAAAACATCAGATATAAAGAATATTTGCGCTCCAAGTGGTGGCTGGTCGTTATGGGTACTCCGGTGTCTTTAGTCTTGTGTATTCCTTATGTATTTTTCGGATGGGAAACCCTGGCGGCCATTGTGGTTGGAGCGGTATTCAATATGGGGATTAATGCGCATTTGGTGCTATTAGGAGGGGCGTTTATAAAAACCCCTATCGATCT
>CAZJWI010000159.1:0-6417 GCA_964549485.1 uncultured Flavobacteriaceae bacterium | reverse complement strand
CGTAACCGATGCTACCGATCCAGTTATTGCTAATTGTCCTGGTCAGACTATTGAAACCGTTCCTGCAGGTACTTCATTTGTCATACCTGATTATACCTTACAAATAACTGCGACAGATAATTGTGGTAGCATGCCCACGGTAACACAAATACCTGCACCTGGTGTAGAATTACTTCCTGGCTCTTCTACTTCAATCAGCATAACAGCCGAGGACGATGCGGGTAATACTGCGGTATGTAGCTTTTTACTCGCAGTAGAAGAAACCTTAAGTGTTTCTGAAATAAATCTAAATTCCAATTTATCGATATATCCGAATCCTGTTTCTGGTACTGTATTTATTGAGTACAATGGCCCTGATACATTGACAGAAATCCATCTCTACGATGTCACAGGCAAACACATTCTGGCACAAGGCAATCCGTCGGCATTGGAGCGATTGTCGATGCAAGATCTGGCAGCTGGCGTTTACTTTCTTCAAATCTCTAACGAGAGTGCCACTGTAGTAAAGCGTATTATAAAAAAATAGGCGTATAGATATATTTGTCATAAACCGTAGTTCTCAATTCAAGGGCTACGGTTTTTTATTTTTCAATGAAAGCTACGCAGTCCTATATTCTCGCAAATAGAGAGCAAATAGCGACTTCGGCTATCTAAATTATTATGGTAATTTTCACATTTGGACATATAATTTATAGACCAAATGCATATTATTGCAGATGTAATACACAATTAGCTAAAAAAAGTTCTATATTGGCGCCGATTAAATAGAATTCATTCTACAACTAATCGCATACCCCAAATGATAAAGAGCGCCACTGTATACACGAGGAGGTTTTCTAATTTCATAGGTACAATGTTTAGCTGTGAAGTATGAAATAGTCAATCTTAAGTTTTACCCCAATTTAATTTTTTCATGAACAAATTTTTAAAAACACCCCGTATTGCTGGTTTAACAGCCCTGATAACTCTAGTAGTTATAGCCAGTTATTTCCTTCTTTATCCCAAGGCCGATTATACTGCCCAAGAGAAAAATCAAAAGGATCCTTATGCTACTTATTTGGAAGAGCATGCATATAGAAAACGAATGCGTATGACCAAGCAAGAGCGTATAGCGGCTGGTCTACCTCCTAATGCTTATATGGAACAGGAATATTTGTATACTTCAAATCCTGCACTTTTGCGTCCCACCCCAGAAAATTTGATCGCAATACAAGAAGATTTGGCTACTAATGCTGAAATGCGCGCTGCTCCGGGTGACCCATCAAATAACTGGGTAGAGAGAGGTCCAACCAATGTAGGTGGTCGTACAAGAGCCCTAATGTTTGCCCCAGGAAGTTCAACAACTGTATTTGCCGGTGGAGTAAGTGGAGGTTTATGGAAAAGTACTAATGTAGGAAGTTCAACACCAACCTGGACTCAGGTAACTGGTGTACCCGCTCACCTAAACGTAACCTGTATTACAGTCGATCCCAACAATAGTAATATCATGTACCTAGGAACAGGGGAGGTGTACACTGGCGATGCAAGTGGTAATGGTGTATACCGTTCTACCGATGGGGGTGATAACTGGACAAGCGTTTATACAGGAGGTACGTCCATCAATGATCGCGTTGCCTTTGTCCAAGATATTATTGCTTACAATAACCCAGTCACCGGTCTTACCGAGGTGTTTTTTGGTGCAGGCTCTACCTATTACGGAGATCCTGGTCCAGGAAGTGTATTCCCTGGGCAAAATAGTATAGGATTGTACAAAAGTACTGACGGGACAAACTGGTCATTACAAACACAAGCAGTATTGCAGATAGGCGGGTCACCTCATTGTCCAAATAATTTTGATGTTGGAGCAGATGGAACCCTATGGATGGGAACGCGTCGCAATGTCTATGGGCAGGGCGGCGGTTATGTATTCTCCTATGATGGAACAAACTGGACCAACGAAGAAAATTTGAATACAGGTTCCCGTGTTGAAATCTCTTGTTCGCAACAAGATGCTGGTAAAATTTATGCCTTAGTTCAGGATAGATCTGTAATTCCTAGTAAGCCCAAAATTTTTAGAACCGACGATGGTTTTGCTACAGTAAACACCTTGCCATTGCCCAATGATGCCGACCCAGGCATCACCGCCGATGATTTTACAAGGGGGCAGAGTTTTTATGATCTGTTATTGGGAGTAGATCCTTTAGATGATACCATCGTGTATGTAGGAGGTATTGATCTGTTTAAATCTACTAACTCTGGTGGGTCCTGGTCTCAGTTCTCACATTGGTATGGTGGTTTCGGATTTCAGGAAGTACATGCCGATCAACACGGTATCGCTTTCGCGGAAGAAACGGGAAGTACGACGCAAAAAATCCTTTTTGGAAATGACGGAGGCGTCGCTTATACAGCCAATGGAGGTACAACTACTGTTCACATAAATACCAATTATAATGTGACCCAATTTTACAAGGCTGGTATTGCTCAAACAACAACTAGTGATTTGATTATTGCCGGAGCTCAAGATAATGGGGTACAATTTATTGACGACGCCACGGGTACGGCTGTTGCTTCAACAGAAATTGCCGGAGGTGATGGATGTTGGGTGTTTGTAGACAAGCAAAGCGAATATATGATTGGATCTTATGTATACAATAGCTACTCCTATCATTATATGGATGGTACCGAAGTAGGCACTCTGCCATCTCCAGATGCCACTGCTGGAGATTTTGTAAATCAGTGCGGCTTGGATAGTGATGCTAATATTTTATATGCCAATGGTACTACTGGGGGCAATTACCAAATATTTAGATATGCAATCAATCCAGCCGGGCCCAGCGTTACTACAGCGACATTGGATAATGCATTAATTGATAATACTCCAACCTTTTTTGTCGCTTCGCCATTTACCGCCAATCGCATCTTAGTAGGAACAGCAGTAGGTACGCTTATTCGAATGGATAATGCCAATGCCACACCTACCTGGACCGAAATTGGATCACCAGCTTTTGTAGGATCAATTTCTGATATCCGCTATGGACAAACCGAAAATGATATAATGGTGACTTTCCACAATTATGGTGTTACGAGTATTTTTGCTACAGCCGATGGAGGGACAACTTGGGTGAGTAAGGAAGGGAATCTTCCAGATTTACCCGTAAAAGCCATACTCCAAAATCCTTTAAATCTAGATGAGGTTATTATAGGTACGTATTTAGGGGTTTGGCAAACGGCCAATTGGAATGACCCAAGCCCTACCTGGACCCAGTCTAATAATGGTATGAGCGATGTGAAGGTAACTTCATTTGATTATCGATCAGTAGATTATACCATACTGGTATCAACCTATGGTAGAGGTGTATTTACAGGAACCTTTGATGGTACGATACCTACCATTTGTCCTTCAAATGGAACCACCACAAATGACACCGGTATTACCAATGTTAATTTTGGGACCATAGATAATAGTGATGGCCCAGGAGTAGATAATGGATATGAAGATTTTACTGCTATAGCTACAGATGTTGCAAGGGGTGGAAGCTATGACTTAAGTGTTAGGGTGAACACTGATGGGAATAACACATTGCATACGATGGTATGGATAGATTGGAATAACGATTTGGACTTTGATGATAGTGGGGAAACTTTTAGTTTGGGTACTGCAACCAATGTAGCCAATGGTGCTACTGCGGGTAGTCCATTTACGCTCACCGTGCCTAATTCGGCATTTTTGGGGAGTGTACGTATGAGAGTTGCTACCAAAGTTGGTCTAGCGCCTACTTCTTGTGAGACTGACTTTGACGGAGAGGTAGAAGATTATACGATTACCATTAATGACTATTGTAGTTTAACAGCGACCAACACCGTTGAAGAATATATTTCTAATGTGACCATAGGTGACATTGACAATACATCCACAGAGACAGGAGGATATACCGATTATTATGATACGGTTACACCAACAGATCTTGAAATAGGAAGTACACCTTCCATTTCTGTGACAAAATTCTGGACAGGTACAATTTATAATGAAGCCATTTCTGTTTGGATTGATTACAATGGCGATGGTGATTTTGAGGATGCTGGAGAGTTTGTTGTTGATAGTCCTGCTTCTAAGGTGGCTGTAATTACAGAAAATTTCGCGACAGCGGTACCCGCATCCGCCATATTAGGAAGTACCAGAATGCGTGTATCTTTGCAGTATTCTAATGCGGCGGGAACTTCATTTAGTAACCCATGTGGGACTTACACCTACGGTGAAACAGAAGACTACAAAGTCAATATTACAGCAGCCTCAGCCTGTTCTCAAACCAGAACGTGGGCTGGAAGCTGGTCTGGTGGTGGTGCACCCACTGCTAACGAAAAAGCCGTTTTTACTAGTAATTATAATACGAATCTGGCCGATGTTGAGGCTTGCGAAATCGAAATTGCTGCAGGTGTTACTGTAACAGTGAGTGCTAATCATTATATGCGTGCTCAGGGTAATATTGTTGTAAACGGTACTTTAATCGTTGAACATGAGGGAAGTATTGTTCAGGTGGATGATGCTGCGACTGTTACCAAGGGGGCTTCGGGCGTGATTGAAGTACGAAAGACAACCCCGGTGCTATCACCTCTTGGTTTCATGTTTATGAGTAGCCCTATGGATGGTGAATCTCGAGATGGTGTTTACGGAAGTATCAACGGTAGCGATAATGCGTTTAGAGTGATCGAAGTGGTATCATCAAATTTTAGTGTTGACCCTGTTTTAGAGTCGTATGCACCATATGCCGGATCAGAAATCTTTTTAGGTGCTTCCAACAGTTTCTTGGATAATTTAACGGGAAGTGAAACCTTGACACCTGGATCAGGATTGGTGGTTTATCCGCAACCCTCAATTACAGCAGGAGGAAGCACTTATGATTTGACCTATAGTCGTGGTGCGCTTAATAATGGTGAGATTTTGTACCCAATTCAATACAATGGGCAACAAAAAGATAATTTTAATTTATTGGGTAATCCCTATCCTTCGGCTATAGATGTTGATGCCTTAATTGACGGCAATAACATGATAGGAGAGGTGTATTTCTGGGAGCATCTTACTGGACCTACCAATACATTACCTGGATATTTGGATAACAATTATTCTATGAATGACATATCGATGCTCAATAAAGCAGGTGGGACCGCGGCTAATAATGGAGGAAACGCTCCAGGGAGATACATCGCGTCTGGACAAGGATTTGCTGTTAAGGCAATTCAAGGTGGATCACCTAATGTTAGTTTTACTAATAGTATGCGTGTCACGGGCAATAATGATCAATATAGAAGCCCTGCTAATGAAAATCGTCTATGGTTACAGATTGCCAATGAAAGCTATGATTTGCAGGCCAATGCGCTTATAGCATTTTTGCCTCAAACAACAGCCGGTATAGATAAGGGCTATGATAGTAAACGTGTAGGTAGTACTATAGGTATTTATTCTACGCTAAAATCTGGAGAGCAACTAGGCATACAATCATTAGGTGTATTTGAGTCAGATCTTCAAATTCCTATTGGTTTTAGTACGGCTCTGGAAGAAGTACAAACATATACCATACGTTTGGCCAATCTCGAAGGTGCTGAGCTATCAGAAAGCCCAATTTATTTGATTGATTTGGTAGAAAAGCGCTATGTCAATTTAAAAGATGAAGCCTACACTTTTGTCTCAAATATGGCCAATAGTGCTACTCGATTTGCTGTAGTGTTTGAAGCACCTGAAACGTTGGGTGTGACGCAGCAACAAACTTTAGATGCTAGCGTTTCGCTTTATCCAAACCCGGCTAAAAATCAAGTGATGCTAAGGAGTACTGCCCAACAAACAATTGAGACTGCAACAATTATCGACGTGAACGGTAAGGTGGTGCGATCTATAGATTTAAGTAAGATGGGCCCACAAATGCAGATCAACCTACAGGGTATAAATACGGGTATTTATTTTGTCCAGATACAAGGTAGTCAGGACAGTGTGGTTAAAAAGTTGATTGTCCAATAATAACTAAGGCAATTCAAAAAAAATAAAAGGGCATCCATTGATTTGGGTGCTTTTTTTTTGCAATAGCGATTACTCTAGTAAAGTTAGCCCATTCCATAACCCCTTACGCTTCCGCGAAACCGAGCGTAGCGAGGTTCACGACCAACGGGAGAGCGCAGCGATAAACCGAGCGTAGCGAGGTTCACGACCAAAGGGAGAGCAACGCGATAAATCGACCGAAGGGAGATTCACGACCGTTAGGGAGAGTAAAACGATAACCTGTGGGCAGGAAAGGGTAGCTCAAAGAATGATATTGTAAGAATTGAAGGCTAGGTAAAGGCAAGATGGTGTGGGCTATATTGATTTATAGGAATCCGACTAGTAATTCCGTTTTTAAGACGGTATCTTTGCACCCAGAATTAAAAAGCTATGGAATACGCAGAAAATAT
>CAZJWI010000158.1:0-24121 GCA_964549485.1 uncultured Flavobacteriaceae bacterium | reverse complement strand
AGATTTCTTAAAGGCACGAGAGTCGTACTTACCACCTGTATTCATCTTTGACACCACATCTACGACTTTTCCTAACGGAATGCCTCGACCGTAGTCTCTTACGATAACACGTTCACCTTGGATAGAGATCTCAATCGTTTTTCCTGCCCCCATGACAAACTCGTCAATACAGTTATCTAAAACTTCTTTGAGCAGGATGTAAATACCATCATCTGCACTCGAGCCGTCACCTAATTTACCAATATACATCCCTGGTCGCATACGAATATGTTCCTTCCAGTCCAGCGAGCGTATATTGTCTTCGTTGTATTGTGTTTCTTGCGCCATAAAATTGCCTAGTGTGGCTAATATAAGGCTTCACAAGGGCTTTTTAAACGGTAGAATTGAGAAGTAATTAACAATTTTATTGGTCAAATGTTGATTGTATATAACCCGCCCAGAGGCAATAACGAAGACCCTCAAAACTAACGGGCGATTTTATATATTTTATCTGTAACTAGGGGCTAATTGCATCTCGCAATCAAGACCTAGCAATTTGCTAACAGAACACATCATCATGGCTTTCTGGCTAAAATCGTACCTTTTGAAAAATTTTGACTACTTATGGCATCTCCCAACAAAAAACGCACTCCACTAGAATATCTCATCGGACTTGTGGTGCTTGGAGTGGTTGTTTGGCAATTAGTGGGCTATATCTTGCCTGATGAAAAAACAGAAGTTACAACTTCCGATTTTCTTGAAAATATGTTGAGCGCTCATGGCGGGCTAGAAAATTGGCGTGACCTTAAAAAATTATCATTTTCTAAGACATTTGAGCTCTATGATAGCCTGGGACATACTGAAATAGCTCGACATGAAAAGCACGCCTTTGCATATGGAGATGGTATCACTCGGCTTATCCAATATAAACAAGGCAATGACCTCTATAATCTAATCGAGCAAAAGGATACGCTGTTTCAATTAGTCAATGGCGTAATAGATACAAGTCTTACCACGGCTATGGTTAGAGCCAAAATTGATGCAGCTGCTTTTGTCATTGGTCTCCCTTTTAGTCTTGTGACACCCCAAGCCCATCTCAAGTATAAAGGTCTGGACAGCTTATACGGGCAAGAGGTGCACGTACTACAGGCACAATTTGAAAACTCCTCCGATATCTGGCAGCTTTATTTTACACCAGACCAGTATCAGTGGTTAGGCTATTGGGTTCATACAAGTGATCATTACAGCCTTGTACTCAATCAGGAAATGACTACAGTAGATGGGTTTCCGCTTCCGCGAAAGCGCACAAGTTACCGCACTACAGCTTCACGAGACACTACTTATCTCAGAGCTAAGTATACCTATAGCAACTATGCTATTGAGCATTGATTATCTCAAAAAAGCAATAGACAGCGGATAATATGGTGGCTCTCCATTACTTGCTTTAACCGCATTGATAATTGGAAAAATAAGGAGTAAAATGGGTATGACAATTAGACCGAGAAGACCAAGTCCAAACAATAATATGAGAGGAATGCAAAGCAAGGTCAACAAAAAGGTACTGATCTGAAAATTCAAGATACTCTTGCCGTGCTCGTCCAGTTCATAAATAGATTGTCTTTGGGTAAGCCATACGATAAGCGGCACTACAAAACCACCAATGCCAGATACAAAACAGAGCAATTGTGATAAATGGGTAAGGGTAAGTAATTGACGATTTTCTTGCATGATAAACAGATTTTGATTGATATACCTATAGGTAGTATTTTTAATCAAAATGTTACAGTCTATCAGCCCGTAGATTGCAATTTAAGGAATTGACTCGGGGTTAATTGAGCAAACTTCTTAAAGGATTTATTAAAGGTTACCTTATTGTTGTAACCTACTTCATAAGCAACATCGATAATATTACGATCTCCCAGGTTATCTTTTAATAACTCCATGGCCTCTTCTACTCGGTATTTATTGACAAACTCAAAAAAATTGAGATCAAAGTGCTCATTGATAACTTGAGAAGTGTTGTGTCTTGTGGTACCAAGACGCTGTGCCACGTCTTCTAACTTTAAACTGTTTTGTCTATAGAGTTTTTCTTCAAGCATTAATTTTTCTAAAGCATCTTTTAATTCTAAAGAAAAACTAGGGGTCAAACCAGAGTTTTTGTATTTGCCTATGACTTTTTTTGCTGTCTTTTTAACCCCAGCAAGGAGTTGCGGGTTAGCATAAGCGATATAGCCTACATAAAGTACAATGGCTGTCATAGACACTAACTGTAAATGAAATAGCGCTCCAGAGAAGGTGTAGTCAAAAATTATAAATGCATATACACCATAAGAAGCGGCATAGATGGCATGAAGATACATCACTGTGCGTTGTAGTTGTTTGCGTCTCGGATACTTGCCACCGTTCTTTTTAAGATTATTAGTATACACCTTAAAGGTGAGATAGCCATATATTAGAAGAGATGCTAATTTTACGGTAGTAATAGGCTGCAAATAAGGATGGCCATGATAACCACCTTCTCCTAACATAATCATCAACTTTTCTTGAGCTGGAAGCGCGTAAATGGGAACGAGAAAAACTAGTAAGACCACTGTAGGTAATAAGTGTAGTACATCTCTTTTTTTGAATTCGTAATTTTGGGTGATTCGTTTAAAAAAGAAATAGAGTACTGGACCATATAAGAAACTAAACATGGTCGAAATGGATAAGGTGTGTGGCGCTTCGTAAGTGTAATTGGTTAAGTATAATGATACGTGTATTAAGAAAACGGAGTGCATAAATACAAAAGCACTAATCAAGGCATTTGCAACGGCATCACTGCGCTTACGTACATTGAGAACGACTACGATAAAAAAGCCAATCAGACCCACGTATAAATAAAAGAAGGTACTCATCCCAAATTTGAGCAGGTATTTATCCTTTAAGGATTTAAACTCTGGGGTTCTGTTAACGGTTTCAAAGGCACTATTTTCTATTAAGGTAAAGTCTCCAGTACTTTTGATATACAGTTCTAGATTTTCTATCACGCCATTGACGTCACTTACCTTTGAAGCAGCTATTGCTTTTTGCTCGTAAATTTCTGAAGCCTCTAATTGGTCATAGCCAGGTTGCACATCTGAGGTTGGCTTTGCCATCGTTGTAATGGATGTGGCAAAAACGAAAAGAATAAGAAGGATTTTTTGAGATAAATGCATACCAGCTGTAGTTAATGATAACTTAAAGGTAAACATTGTAGGCCTAATTGAAGCCTCAAAGGTATTTACCGATAAAAGTTTACTCCTACACATGCTATCCGATTTTAAAATTCAAATATACCTAAAATATATAAATTACTGTATATCAATACTTAAAAAGGTTAATCTTTGTCAATAGCACCTATAAAACTAAGTAAATCTTTATCGGATATTTTTTTTGATCTACTCTATGAGTTTTGGGAAGATCTATAGTAAATTGCAAAGAAAAGCGCCTAAATCCTTCTGGAAATAGGCGCCTTTTTCTGTAATTTAAAATTTTAAATATGCTGTCTAAGCCGTTTTTTGTTCAATCAGTGCAATAGCGCTCTCTACAGTATCGAGCTTGTCCATTTCTTCATCTTCTATGGTAATGTCGTAGTGTTCTTCTATATCCAAAACAACATCCACCAGATTAGCCGAATTGATATTTAATTCATTGACCAAATGACTCTTGGGTGTTATGTCGTCTACAGAGACATCCTCTGGCAGATAAATCTTTATAATACTTTTTAATGCTTCGTAATGTTTTTCCATTTTCCCAAATTATAAGGAAACGAAAATAGAAAAATTTGGGTTATAACCTAAACAATATATTTTTTAAATAGCATACAACAATTGACATCGCCAAAACCAAAGCTAGCCTTGGCCAGGATACTGGGCTCTACCGCTATTGTTTGATCAGGAATCCTGGACTTACCAACTATCTCTAATATGTCTTGATGTATATCGTCACAATTGACATTGCCAAAGACCTTCCCAGTCTCAAGTTCTAGTATACCTGCCACAGTTTCTATAGCACCTGCTGCAGCAAGACAATGCCCGGTCATACCCTTTAATGAGTTGATATACGGAAAAGCATCACCACTCACCCCTAAGGCCTCACTCCAGTTCTTGACCTCAGTAGGACACATTCCTGTCGCGGTAAGATGGCCATTTATGGTATCTATATCGCTAGGGTCAATTTGGGCAGCTGTCACAGCCTGCTTTATACAACGCTGTACTGCCTCACTATTGGGTGCCGTCATACTTCCAGAACCGCGTTGACCCCCGCTATTCACTGCGCCGCCCAATACTTCGACATAAATAGACGCACCTCGTTCTAAGGCCGATTCTAAAGACTCCAAAACCAATGCTCCTGCTCCGCTTCCCGGTACAAAACCACTAGCTCCAGTTTGCATAGGCCTACTCCCCTTTTCTGGTTGATCATTGTGTTTTTTGTCTAGCACTCGCATAGCATCAAATCCTCCCCAGATATAAGGTCCAGAGTCGTTACAGCCTCCCACCAACATACGTTTGGCTTTACCCGCCGCAATACGCTCATATCCCATTAAAATACTCTCGGTGCCAGTGGTACACGCGCTCGAATTGGTAGTTACTTGATTCCCGGCCCCAATATAACCACCTAAAAAAGCACTAATCCCGCTAGACATGGTTTGTATCACCACAGCACTACCCAATCGCCTCACTTTGCCTTGGTCAGTCATACGGGCAGCAGCTATTAGTTTATCTACACCTAAGGTTGAGGCGCCAAAAACAACCCCACTGTCATAGTCTACGCGATCTGCAGCCGTGCTGCTAAGCCCAGCGTCTTTCCAGGCATCAACTCCGGCTATCATACCGTAGTGTATACCCGTAGCTGTCAAATCCCGCAGCTGTAAGGGGGTAAAATACTTTGCGAGTAATTCTTCGCTTATTTCGGGCTTGCCAGCAATTTGGCATCCAAAATTAAGATCGGCGAGTTCTTGAAAAAACCGAATACCGATCACTCCATTAAAAATGGCGTGTTTAAATGTATCTATTCCTACACCGTTGGGTGCGCATACACCCAAACCAGTTATCACTACGCGTTTATTCATATTTCACGATGTATCATTCCGGCAAGCTCGCCTTTACAAATTAGCTCCCCATTACTATTTGTCATTTTAAAGCTACACTTTAATTTACCAAATCTAAAGTACTGTTTGTTAGATTCTACAATAACTTTTTCATTAGGAAAAACTAATTTGTAAAATTGAACGCTAGAGTCTACCAATGCAATTTTAGTTTGAACAACTTTTTCTGGATCATCCAATAGGTAAATTCCTAAGGTACTCAGTCCTATTTGGGCCACACATTCGGTTAAAATAACCCCTGGAGTAACCGGGGTATCCTTAAAATGCCCTTTGTAAAAGAAGGCAGAGGCCCTAAAGGTATAATTACCCCGAATATAACTATCGTTAACCTCCTCTATTTGGTCTACGAAGAGAAAAGGCTCGCTATACGGCAATTGCTCGATAAGTTTTTGACTTAGTGTCTTCATCGTATATGCTCTCCTCCGTCTACAGCCATTACAACTCCATTGATCCAATCTGCCTCATCACGACATAATAGATATACCGCGTTAGCAACATCCTCTGGCGTAGTCAATCGTCCTAAAGGGTTGCGCTGTCGGGCATGTTTTTTCATCATTTCACTGCCCGGAATCATACGTAGGCTTTGCGTATCGGTCACACCAGCTTGGATACAATTAGCTCTTATCCCCAAGGGTGCAAATTCTAAGGCGATGCCTCTAACTATAGACTCCAGGGCTGCTTTGGCAGCTGCTACGGCTGCATACTGGGGCCAGGCACGCGTACTTCCTTCACTAGTAAATGCGATCACTCTAGCGTGGGTGTCAAATAATTTTGCTTTCGCGAAAGCGGCCGTCCAATCAAATAAACTAGTGGCCATAGCCTCGAGGGTAATTGCAAAATCTGCCGAAGATAAGCTTGGCTCAGAATCACTATACAAAGGCTTTAGATTGCCCTTTGCAATACTGTGTACCAAAACCTTGCAGTTATGAACTCCCATATCCTTTTGAATTTGGGTGATAGTTGCCGCTCGTTTTTCCTGATTCATGGCATCTATATTAAAATGGATAACCTCACGGCCTTGGGCTTGCATTTGAGCGATGGCAGTCTCAAAAGGAGCCATAGCGCTACGACGACTTCTGTGAATAATACAGATGTGCATACCTTCTAAGGCCAATTTCTGTGCTGTAGCCAGACCTAAACCACTACTGCCTCCTAAAATGACTGCCCATTTATTGGTATAGGATTGTTTTTGCATAGTTACCATTTTAACAACACGCGTTGGGCCGAAAATCCAGGACCAAAACTGAGCATGATACCCAAATCACCTGTTGGTAAGTTTTTGTCTAAAAAACGTTCTAAAACGTATAATACCGTAACACTACTCATATTGCCATAGCGCCTTAATACTTCTTTAGTGTCGTCTATATTTTTCCCGAGACTCCCAAACAGGTCTTCTACGGTTTCTACAATTTTACGCCCTCCAGGATGAAATACCAAATGATCGACCTCAGAAATATCGATATTATTTTTGGCTAAAAAGGGATTGATAATTGCAGGGAAGTGCTGGGCTATGGTATCGGGAACACTTTGATCTAAAATCATTTGTAGACCTGTATTGACCAATTTAAAGCCCATCATATGTTGGGCATCATAAAAGTGATACATAGCGGTGTCTACTATTTTGGGTCCCTGATCTGTCTCTTTGCTCGATAGCAAAACACAGGCGGCACCATCACCAAAAATTGCCGCACTCACAATATTGACCATAGAATAATCCTCATGTTGGAAAGTAGCAGTAGGGCTTTCTAGAGCAATGACTGCAGCCCGTTTGCCAGGATTAGCTTTTAAAAATTCATTGGCATAAATCACACCCGAAACTCCAGCAGCACATCCCATTTCTGTTACGGGTAACCTAATGATATCCTGTCTCAAGCCTAAGCTATTAATCAAATATGCATCAACCGATGGTATCATGATCCCGGTACAGCTTACGGTAATGATATAATCTAGAGTGTCAGGATTCCATTGCGCTTTGTGCAAGGCTTTTTGTAAGACCTGCTCTCCTAACTTAATGACTTCTCTTTGGTATATGGCATTCTTATCTTCAAAAGACGTAGCAGTAAACACCTCTTCGGGAGCCATAATACTATAGCGTTTATCGACTGCTGCGTTGCTAAAGATTTTTTGAGCTTTACGCCTAAACCGATCATCCTGATCTGAGAGCCAGGCATCTAATAGCGGTAATATATCTTTGGTTTCTCTGTGGTATTGAGGCAAGGCCTTTGCCACTGTAGTAATGTGTACACTCATTATTTATAGATGACCCAAAGAAAACGGAAGGCCCATTTCCAGCGGATGCTGTAGTTTTTAAAGTTAGCAAGTGAAGCATACTGATGGAGTTCGGCTTTTTTAAAACCTCGGGCAATCGAGATTTCACCGTCGTATCGAGCGATGTCACTTTTCATAAAAATACGACTAAATAGTCTAAACAATTGATAGGCAACTGGGCTTCTTTCCAAATCATTAATCACCACGCCCACCCCAGCAAGCCGATAAAACACTTTTAAGAAACTAACAATTTGAAGATCTTCAAAATGATGCATGGTCAGATTACACACCAAAATATCGGCCTTTAATTGGTCTTTTGATATTTGTAAGATATCCATTACCTCGAAGCTAAGATGTGGCAAATCTGTACTCTTTCTTTTGGCCATTGCAATACTCTTGGCATTAATATCGACACCCACAAAATGAATGTGATGCTCGTATGGGGCCAGGGCTTTTGCGAGATATCGCAGTACTTCCCCATCACCACAGCCTACATCTACGATAGTCCAATCTGTCTTTTCGGGCTTTGTTTTGATAAGTTGCCTGATACCTTCAAAAGTGATCTTATAGCCCCCTAGCAAGCTATTGACTTTGGCTATATCGGCTAAAGCCAGAGACAGCTCTTCTCGAGATAGAGCAGGATCATCCATGCGCTCGGGTAGTGTGCTTCTATGTTGCAAAGATGGTGTCATATCGGGTCGCCATGTGTTGTTTTTATAAGATGTCTCAATACCCTAGGAGCACCTTGCAAAAGAGAAACCCCAATGGTAGTAATCCCAGTATGCAACAGGCCTTTTTGTATCCACTTACCCGCACGCATTCGATTGTCAAAATGGTGATGCCACATTTTTTGATATGCTGCTTCAATAGTTGTTCTATGATTTGGATCTAAATTGCCTGCGATCAAAACATCCGATAGGATTTTAGCGCTGTGTATCGCCATAGCCATACCATTACCACATAACGGATGTATTAAACCCGCACTATCACCTATCATTAGTATGTGATCTTTGACGATTGTTTTTGATTCGAAGGACACCTGACTGATGGTTAGTGGCTTTTCAAAAAGCATAGTGCTTTGGGCAAAAAAAGCCTTTAAATGGCTGTTCTTTGCGATGACATTTTCTTGAAAGCTAGAAAGGTCTTTATAACGACCAAAGATCTTGTGATGAACCAGATAGCAAGCATTAACTGCGCCAGTTTCTACTTGTGACAAACCACAGTAGCCCCCTTCAAAATGATGCAGCCCAACCATTTGTTCTGGTTGCGGGCCTTTGTAGTGTGCCTTTACCGCTACCCAAGGTGTTTTGTTAGAAATAAATTTTCGCGAAAGCGCCTTATCCAAAATGCTTCGTTTACCATAGGCTCCAATAACAAAGCTAGCGGTATAGCTCTGATTGTTGGTGGTTACTTCAAATTGATTGTTGGTATAAGCTATGGTTATTACTTTTTCGTGATAAACAACAACACCCACCTGTAGGGCCAGCTCGTACAAAGCCGCATCTAAGGTATAGCGACTTATCCCAAACCCTCCCAGTGGCAAATCGGTTTGAAGTGCTACCCCTTTGACAGCAGTAAATTGAAAAGTGGTGATATTTTTTGCACCAAAATCAAAGGGATTTAGTCCCAATTGTCTCAAATAATCTAAGACTTCGTTGGAGATGTATTCGCCACAAACTTTGTGTTTAGGATATGCGTGCCGTTCTATCAACAGTACTTGATAGCCTGCCTTACGCAAATGTATGGAGGAGCACAAACCCGCAAGGCCACCACCTACAACAATAATTTGATGTTTCTCTTTCACGCTTGTCGAAGGTATACAATAAAAGTGAATTGAAATACCTCAAAGTCTATGATTGCTCTGGCGTATTAAATTACTGAACTACAACTAGGAGTTACTTAATAGCTTAGTAAATAAGTAATTTCTTGGTCGAGACGCTTACGCGAAAGATATTGCTCTTCTAGCGGCCCTGCAAAAGGAATCGGGGTATCCAAGCTACTCAATCGCTTAATAGGTGCGTCTAGGGCCTCAAAACAATTTTCAGTAATAAGTGCCGAAACATCAGACATTACGCTTCCAAAACTAGAATCTTCTGTAAGCAAAAGAACTTTTCCAGTTTTCTTTGCGGCGGCATAAATGGTATCAGTATCTAAGGGTTGTAGACTTCTCAGATCAACAATCTCTGCCGAAATTTCTGGATGTGTTTCCATATATTCAAGGATCCAATGCACCCCTGCACCATAAGTGATGATAGTGATTGCATCACCCTGGGTAATGGTGGTCGCTTTTCCTATGGGAGTGGTATAATATCCAGTGGGCACCTCTTGACGAATACTGCGATACAAGGCCTTGTGTTCAAAAAACAATACTGGATTAGGATCTTCTATTGCACTGGCTAAAAGCCCTTTGGCATCTGCTGGAAATGCAGGATATACTACTTTAAGACCAGGGGTATGCGTAAACCATGCTTCATTGGTTTGTGAGTGAAATGGCCCGGCTTGCACCCCAGCCCCGCATGGCATTCGTATCACCACATCTGCCGGTTGTGACCAGCGATAGTGGGATTTAGCCAGATAATTGACAATAGGATTAAATCCTGAGGTAGCAAAATCTGCAAATTGCATCTCCATGACTGCTTTCATCCCATTAATAGACAAGCCCATAGCCGTCTCTACAATAGCACTTTCACAAATGGGCGTATTGCGCACTCGTTGCGTTCCAAATTGATCTACAAAACCTTCGGTAATTTTAAAAACACCACCATACTCAGCAATATCCTGACCCATTATAACCAAATCGTCATGCTTTTCCATGGCTTGGCGTAATCCCTGCGCAATGGCATCTACAAAACGCAATTCTTCAGTAGTGTCTATTGCCTTAATTTCTTTAAAGTGTGCAGGAGCATATACATCGTCTAATTCCTTGGCCACACTTGATACTATAGGAGCCTCGGCATAGGCCATGTCGAGATGCTGATTAATTTCATCTTTAATTTCCTGGCTCATTTCCTGGTGCAGAGCTTCAGATAATGCACCTTGCTCGACCAAATACGTCTTATAGTTCTCTAAAGGATCCTTTGCCGCCCAGCGCTCCATAAGATCTTTTGGGACGTATTTGGTGCCACTGGCTTCTTCATGACCGCGCATCCTAAACGTTTTAAATTCAATAAGGACAGGTCTTGGATGATTTCTCAAATCTTCAGCAATCGCAGTGAGTTGGGTATAAACCTCTAAAATATTATTACCATCAATAATATGACTCTCCATACCGTAGCCCTTGGCTCTATCTGCCAGATGCTCACAATTATACTGCTCTTTGGTAGGGGTTGATAGACCGTAACCATTATTCTCAATACAGAATATCACTGGTAGCTGCCAAACCGACGCTACATTAAGCGCCTCGTGAAAATCTCCTTCACTGGTTCCGCCTTCTCCAGAAAATACGGCAGTAACCGCTTTTTCTCCTCTTAATTTATGTGCCAAAGCAATCCCGTCTGCTACGCCTAATTGTGGGCCTAAGTGAGATATCATGCCCACAATTTTAAATTCTTGTGTCCCAAAGTGAAAACTGCGATCTCTACCCTTGGTAAATCCACTCGCCTTACCTTGCCATTGCGCAAAAAGACGGTATAGCGGGATAGCTCTGGTTGTAAAAACACCAAGATTGCGGTGCATAGGTAATATGTACTCATCTGGGGTTAACACCATGGTGACTCCCACGGCTATTGCTTCTTGACCTATTCCCGAAAACCATTTTGAAATCTTACCTTGACGCAATAAGATGAGCATCTTTTCTTCAATAAGTCGAGGTTTGAGCATTGCCTTGTACAATTGAAGCAATCTCTTATCAGATAAGTCATTGCGTTGGTAGTCAAAGGCTGTAGTGGTGTGGGTTGTTGTGGCCATAAAAGATTCGAATAGAAATCCAAATGTAGAAAAATTTACAGCGACTTAACCTATCCAATAGACTAAAAAAATGAGTGAGACGTCTAAGGCCACATTAGGAAATTGACTTAATCAATTTCTTCAAAATCGATATATTCACCAACGACTTTAGATGATTTTTTTGCTACGGGCTCGGTGTTGGTCTTGCGGGTATGAGATGAAGCCGTTTGTTGTTGAAATCCCTTAAAGGCACCTTCCATTTTTTGAGTTGCTTTCTTGGCTATATAACGCATCAAAAATGGCAGTAATAATCGCCCAAAAAAACGCAGCGCAAAATATACCAATAGTATGATTAATATCGTTGTAAGAAAACCACTCATAAAGTAATACCGTCAATTTTTATTAAGAATGTCAAAATTAGCGATTCTATGACAGAAGAAGCCAGCTTAGAACGCTAAAAAAATGATAAATTCACATATATTTGAATCTTAACCCAGATACTATGCCTAAATACACTTGGATGCTTTGTGCTGTGCTTTTTTTCGCTTTAAGCGAAACGGCAATGGCTCAGTATACAGAAACGCTAAATTCGAATAGACCAGGACAATCACAGGGCGCTTACGCTGTTGGAAAGCGCGTTTTACAATTGGAAGCCGGTTATGACTTTGGTAGCGACAAACACAATTTACTCAATACCGATACTGATATTTGGGGGATCGATTTTAGCGCGCGATACGGTGTTTGGAAAGAACAACTTGAAATTAGTCTTTTGGGACGCTTTCAAAATAACGATATTACTTTTTTAAGCGGAAATGCTTCTATGGAGCCATTTTCTGACTTTGAAACACTCACCCTAGGAGCCAAGTATTTGTTTTATGATCCTGGCAAGTCAAACAAAGAAGAAGAGGTCAATCTCTACAGCTATTTTGCGAACAAGAAGTTTAAGTGGAAATCCTTGATACCCTCCATAGCCGTCTATGCAGGAGCTAATTTTGGCACCAAGAGAAATCCATTTATTACCCTAGACCAAGAAGGCCTAAGTCCTACTGCTGCCATTATTACTCAAAATAATTGGGGGCGCTGGGTCTGGGTCAACAACATCATAGGCGAAAAAATAGGTACAGATTTTCCTTCTTATACTTGGATAACGACTATGACGCATTCTTTTACTCCAAAAATTGCTGGTTTTTTGGAATATCAGCTTATAAATGGTGACCTTTATGCAGACAATATATTCCGTTTTGGAGGTGCCTATTTGATCACACCAGATTTTCAGATAGACATAGCCGCTCTATTTAATTTTAAAGATACGCCCAAAAGACAAAATGTGGCTTTAGGACTATCGTATCGATTTGACATGCATGATGAAGATGAGAAAATAATCATCGAAGAAGACAGTCCGAAGACCGAAAGTAAGATGGACAAAAAAATGAAAAAGAAAGCGGCTCGGAAGAAGCGAAAAAATAAACGAAAAGATGCACCCGATTTTGACGGTGATGGAAACTAGAGATAGACCAAAGCTATGATTACCCTTAAAGAATTAACCACACCAAGTCAGCTCAAGGAATTTGTAAAGTTTCCGTTTGGTCTTTACAAAGATGAACCCAATTGGGTACCTCCTATTATCAATGATGAATTGGAGAGTATGGATCCTAAAAAGAATCCCGTTTTTAAAAATGCTGATGCCCGCTATTTTCTGGCTTTAAAGGACGGAAAAGCGGTAGGCCGTATATGCGCCATTATCAACCATATTGAAATTAAACAGCAGGGTAAATCCAAAATGCGTTTTGGTTGGTTTGACGCTATTGATGACATCGAGGTGACCAAAAGCTTGTTGAATAAAGTTGAAGAAATTGGTCATCAACATCAATTGGAATATATGGAAGGTCCTGTTGGATTTTCAAATATGGAAAAAGCTGGGTTGCTAGTAGAGGGGTTTGAGTATAAGAACACCATGATTACCTGGTACAACTACCCCTACTATAAAACACACTTTGAGACCCTAGGATTTGAAACCGCTTCGGAGTGGGTAGAATTTAAAATTAAAATTGACCCACCAGAAAAGCAAAATCCAAAAGTCAAGAAGTTTGCAGATATTATTGCCAAGCGGTATGAGTTAACACCACTGCAATTTCACTCATCGGCAGCTATTAAGCCATATGTAGACGAAATGTTTGGTTTGCTCAACAAAACCTATGATAAGTTAGAGACTTTTGTTCCTATTCAGCAATATCAAATTGATCACTATAAAGAGAAATACATCAAATACATTCATCCAGATTTTATCAAGTGTATCAAAGACAAATCTGGAGCTCTAGTTGCCTTTGCCATTACGATGCCCTCTTTTACGGAAGCGCTAAAAAAAGCCAATGGCCGTTTATTTCCTTTTGGCTTTTATCACCTTTTTCGTGCCAAAAAGAAAAACAATCGGGCTTCTTTTTATCTTATAGGAGTTGATCCTGAATATCAAAACAAAGGCGTTACTGCTGTGATATTCCAGATGATGCAAGATCTATTCAACGAGCGTGGTATTACCGATGTAGAGACCAATCCAGAATTGGCTAGTAATAAGGCTATTCAACAAATGTGGAACAATTACGACCACGAATTGCACAAACGCAGACGTACCTACCGCAAAAATTTACAGTAAATGTAATGGCAGCGCAAACATAAAAATGATCTTCAAATATCCAGAAGTTCATGTATGCTGGCCCTTTACCCATTACTCTTTTAAGCTTTAGATCAAATGAAGTCTACTATTCCTCCAGTATATGAGTATTCGGTAACCGAAGAGCGCTGGAACATACTAACACACGGCTTTGGTTTTGTGATGAGCGTTGTTGGACTTGTCTTTTTAAGCTTTCGCGAAAGCATAACTCTAAAAGCCCGCCTTAGCCTTATTGTTTTTGGGGTGAGTCTTTGTCTTTTATACCTTGCCTCTACCCTGTATCACAAGGCGGTTAAACCGAGAAGAAGGGCTATTTTAAATATTGTGGATCACGCCGCTATATACATTTTGATTGCTGGTTCCTATACCCCTTTTACCGTAGTAACCCTTGAAGGAAAAACGGGGTGGACCATATTTTACATTGCCTGGGGCATTGCTCTGTTTGGGGTTGTTTTGAAACTTTTTTTTACTGGTAGATTTAATTTGATCTCAACCGTGTTGTATGTAGGCATGGGCTGGCTTATAGTATCTGTGTATGAGCCTTTGCTCAATCAATTACATCCTAATGGGGTTTGGTGGTTATTTGCTGGAGGGCTGGCCTATACGCTTGGGGCTATTTTATATAGCATTAAGAAAATCCCTTACAATCATGCGATCTTTCATGGCTTTGTACTTCTGGGCAGTTTTTGTCATTTCTGTAGTATTTATTTTTATGTGGGTCTTCCGGGCTAAACCACGGTGAGCACTAATAAAATGCATCGTACCTTTGCCCTATGATTAAAAAGCTCAAAAATCAAAAACAGATATTAGAAAAATTAGGTATTGCGCGTCTTAACGAGATGCAGGAAGAGGCCAAACTGGCCATAGGTGCCACCTCAGAAACAGTCTTATTGTCTCCTACTGGAACTGGAAAAACACTAGCCTTTCTCCTACCGCTCATTGCCGAACTTACTCCTGAAGTTCACCAAGTGCAACTCCTTATCATCGTACCCTCACGAGAGCTGGCTATCCAGATCGAACAAGTCACTAGAAGTATTGGTAGTGGCTATAAAATTCATGCAGCCTATGGTGGGCAGTCTTTTAATACCGACAGACAGGCGCTAAAACATCCGCCAGCGATTCTTATTGGTACACCAGGTCGTCTTGCCGATCACCTGCGAAGACAAACCTTTGAGACCGGGCACATACAACACCTTGTTCTCGATGAATTTGACAAGTCGCTAGAGGTAGGCTTTGAAAGCGAAATGAAAGAGATCCTGACGCTACTACCCGCTATAGAGAAGAAAGTACTTACATCGGCCACCCAGGGTGTTAGCATTCCTGATTTTGTGGGTCTTAGCCCCAAGGCTATCATCGTCAACTATCTGGATAATCAACAGAATAATTTAAAATTAAGAGCGATCGTTTCGCCCGAAAAAGACAAATTAAAAACACTGGTAGATGCGCTTATTCACTTGGGAGGTGCTCCTGGAATTATTTTTTGCAACTTTAAAGATACCATTAGCCGGGTGAGTGATTATCTAAAAGATCACGGAATTGCTCACGGCTGCTTTTATGGCGGGATGGAGCAACGCGATCGCGAACTATCTTTATTAAAATTTCGAAATGGCACCCATCAACTCCTCTTAGCGACAGACCTGGCGGCAAGAGGCATTGATGTCCCCGAAATCGAGTTTATCATTCATTACCACTTACCACATCGCCTAGAGGAATTTACCCATAGAAACGGTCGTACCGCCCGTATGCAGAAAGAGGGCACTGCCTATGTATTGCATTGGCGCAATGAGCGTTTGCCTGATTTTATCCCTCCCTTAGAAGAACTATATCTTCTGGAAAAAGACATGCCCGAATCCTCACCTTGGGAAACTATCTGTATTTCTGGAGGTAGAAGAGATAAAATTTCCAAAGGCGATATCGCAGGATTGTTTTTTAAACAGGGTGGTATTGACAAAGCGCATTTGGGAAATATCGAAATCAAAAACGATCAATCTTTTGTGGCCGTTCACCACAGTGAGATAGACAAAATGATTGATAAACTCAACAAAACGCGTTTAAAGAAAACCAAAGTCGTCCTTAAAAAAGTATAGCTGCTATTGTTTTTTTCTTGGCGAAGCCTCACCTTTTGATGGCTTACTGCCTTTGGGTGGCATGGGTCCTCTTTTGTAAATAATAAGGCCATTGAGAAAATTTCTAAGAAACTGGTCACCACAGGGCATGTATTTAGGATGATCTTCGTGACGAAAAATGGCACCTAGTTCACTTTTGGACACTTGAAAATCGGCTAGTTTACAAATTGCTATAATATCGTCGTCTCTTAATTTGAGCGCTACGCGTATTTTTTTAAAGATGTCATTATTGGTAAGTGCCATATTGAAATTTTGACGCAAGGTAGAACTATTTTTTTAATGTCCTTACCGCATTTGTCACAATAGCATCTAAAGATAAACTCGTAATTTTGTCATGATACCACAACTATGGAAGAAAAGAAACAAACCAGGATTAATAAGTATTTGAGCGAAGTGGGTTACTGTTCAAGACGCGCCGCAGATAAGCTTATAGCGCAAGGCAGAGTAACCATAAACGGTCGGGTTCCAGAAATGGGAACTAAAATTACCGAAGGTGACCAGGTAAGAGTCAATGGCGAGTTGATCTCCCCTCCCACCGAAAAGCCAGTGTATATTGCGTTTCACAAACCAGTAGGAGTTGTATGTACGACAGATACCAGAGTTGAAAAAGACAATATTATAGACTTTATTGGATATCCGTCTAGAATTTTCCCTATTGGTCGTTTAGACAAACCCAGCGAGGGACTTATTTTCTTGACCAATGATGGAGACATCGTCAATAAAATTCTCAGAGCGCGTAACAATCACGAGAAAGAATATGAGGTCACTGTCGATAAGCCTATTACCCCTTCTTTTATTCAACAAATGAGTAATGGGGTGCCTATCTTAGACACTGTTACTCGAAAGTGCAAGGTAGAAAAAATCAGTAGGTTTAAATTTAAAATTATATTAACGCAAGGACTCAATCGTCAGATTCGAAGGATGTGTGAAGCATTAGATTATGAGGTTACCCGACTGGTGAGACATCGCATTATGAATGTACGTCTCGATGTAGAAGTTGGGCAATGGCGTTATCTTACAGAAAACGAATTGAACCAAATCAATCAACTTGTGGCAGACTCTTCCAAAACCCATTTAGAATGAACAAAATCGTTATCACTGTACTGAGCTTATTCTTGAGCTCAATAGCTTTAGGACAGTCTTTAGATTTGAAAGAAGTAGCAGGTATCTACAAAGGTAAACTTGAGATGTATAACATGGCTACAAAACAGGCGTCGCAACCTGAGGTTACTCTTACTATTGTGCCTATAGTAAAAGATTCAATATGGAAATGGCGCACCGATTATAAATCTGATCGCTATGGTGCTGTTACTAAAGATTATACCCTTCGCGTGGTAGATCACAATACTGGAAAGTATATCTTGGACGAAGGAGATGGTATTTTGTTAGAACAACAACTTATTGCCAATGTGATGTACAGCATCTTTGAAGTTCAAGATCAAATTTTAACCGCCAAATATACTTTTAACAAGGATGCGATTCATTTTGAAGTATGCAGCAGTACCAAATCTAAAGATACGACTACAGTATTGAGTCATAGGGTTGAAAACATACAAAGTGTTATTTTAACACGGGTCAAAGAATAAAGCGTTTGTCGTTTACATTTTTAACTCAAAGCTTACCTGTACGTTTGTCTTTATGGCCAACTCACCAGGAGCTATAGTTTCTCCTGAACTACTTTCGGCATCCATACTCATCATTCTCGCTCTTAACACCGGCGGTGGTGGATTATTTCCACCCGATTCTGTAATGGAGGTTGCCTTGCCAATATCTTGCCCAAGTGCCTGAGCATAGGCTCTGGCCTTCTCACGAGCATTTTGCACTGCCTTCACCCTCGCTTCAGCTTTTAATTGTTCCATATTAGAGCTGCCAAAGCTTACTCCATCAATGCGATTAATACCAGAGGTAAGAAGGCCAGACATAACCGTTTCATACTTGTCCAAATCTTTTAGCCCTATAGTAAGGGATTGATTGGCGTTATAGTTGTAGGTTTTTGTATTGTAATCGTAATTTTTGTTCAGATTAATATATTGGGTACGAATATGTTTATCCTTTACCCCAGCCGATCTCAAAAATTTGATCACATTATCTATAGCCGTATCATTCTCTCTCTTGACCGCAGCCGCTTCTTTACCCTGTGATTCTACCCGAACTTTAATATCTACCTGATCTGGAATAACAGTGACTATTCCTTCACCAGTGACGTGAACAAGAGGCTGTGCAGGCGAGTTTTGTGAAAACATAAATGTAGTATATATAAAAAGTATTAATGTGAATGCTATTTTTTTCATGATGTGCCTATTTTAAATCTTCCCTAATTTAATCATTATAAAAAGAATGATAATAGGAATGGCTAACAAAATAATCATTAGCATATTAGTCTGAAATAAGATAGGTACCATAGCCAAGGTTAGAACATATCCTCCTATGGCTCCTCCAAAATGTGCGTCGTGTCCCACATTGTCTGCTCTGGCCTTCATCCCGTAAATCGAATATAACAAATACCCAATGCCAAAAATATAAGCAGGAATAGGGATAGGAATTAAAAACAAATACAAGCTCATTCCGGGTTGTAATAAGATCGCAGAGTACAAAACCCCTGAGACGGCGCCACTTGCACCCAGGGCGCGATAATGGTACTCGTCCTTGTGAAAAAAATAGGACAGCAAATTACCTATGAGTAAGCTTGCGAGATAAATAATCAAAAATCGTAATGGGCCTAATTGATAGATAACCGCATCTGCAAAAAAATAGAGCGTAAACATATTAAAGAAAAGATGCGCACTATTGGCATGTAAAAAGCCAGAGCTAAGCATCCGGATATGTTCTCCGCGACGTATCCCTCCTATATTGAAGAGATACTTTTCTTTAAAACTAAAATCATTAAATCCCTTTAGTGAAAAAAGGACATTGGCCGCAATAATAGCCAAGGTTACCGGATGGAAATCCCCCATAGAATAAACGTTGTTAAGTCGTAAAGATACCTATATTTGCGCTATTATTACAGAACGTATTCTATATGCAATTTCTTGCTTTTTGGTGCATTTATCCGTTTTTATGGCTCATCTCTAAACTTCCGTTTCGGCTGTTATACCTATTTTCTGATGGTGTATATCTAATCTTGTATCGCCTTATTGGTTACCGAAAAAAAGTAGTGCGTCATAATTTGCGTATCGCTTTTCCAGACAAAAGCGACCAGGCGCTTAAAACAATAGAAAAGCGTTTTTACCATCACTTGTGCGATTCCTTTATAGAAATGATCAAATCAATAAGTCTAACACAAGAGCAACTCAAAAAGCGGTATACCTTTACCAATGTAGAGCTCATGCAGGAGTTTGAAAAGCAAGGGCGTCTCGTTTTTTTAGAAATGGGACATTACGCTAGCTATGAGTGGAGTTTTGCCTTGCAACTCTATTTAAAAAATTCGGGACATGCGATTTACAAAAAAATCCGCAATCCTTACTTTGATAAAATGGCTCAAAAAATTAGGGGCAAATGGAATACACATCTGGTCCCTAATAAGCGTTCACGAATGTTGGTCGCAAAAATGGTGAAAGCCAATGAGGTGACCGTATTTGGTTTTGCAGCCGATCAAACTCCAAGATTGCCTAAAGCCCATTATTGGCCTACATTTTTGGGCCACGAGATACCTTTTTTTACAGGGGTTGAACAAATGGCAAAAGCGTATGATGTGCCGGTAATTCACCTTGCCGTAAAAAAAATAAAACGAGGCTATTATCAGGGTACCTTTCATCTCCTATCCGATAATCCTAGGTCGGTGCCAGATTTTGAGCTTACCAACGCTTTCGCGAAAGCGCTCGAAAAACAAATACTACAAGACCCCGCCTACTACCTCTGGACGCACAAACGTTTTAAATGGTTAGGCCGTAAACAAGACTCGCCCGCAGGTAAAAAGCTCAAAAATTGAACCAGGAGTCTATAGCTGTTCTTCTTGCTTTTGAGGTGCTAGCGTCATCTTTATGGAAATACTCGTTGGTTGCAGGGGCGTAGATATAGTCGGTGCTCCACTGCTCAAAATTTTCGGCTACGGCTTTAATACTATCGCATACAAACAGGATTTCTTGATCTGATAAGGTAGGATGAATCGACATACGAATCCAACCGGGTTTGCGCGTGAGATTCCCTTCAGAAATTTCACATGTTACTTCGTGAGATAGATCTGGATCTACATTGAGCAGATAATGCCCATAGGTGCCCGCACAACTACACCCTCCACGTGTTTGAATACCAAAACGGTCGTTGAGTAGCTTAACTGCAAGGTTAAAATGTAACTGATCAATAGAAAAAGAAATAACGCCCAATCGATCTTTGTGTGCTCCAGCCAAAATGTGCACATTATCAATTTTGCCCAGTTGTTTCCAAATCAAGTCAATTAATTCGTGTTCGCGGGCCAAAATTCGATCTACCCCCATGGTTTCTTTGAGCCTAATGGCCAGTGCTGTTCTAATGGTTTGAAGAAAACCTGGGGTGCCACCGTCTTCACGCTCTTCTATATCGTCAAGATATTTGTGCTCTCCCCAAGGGTTTGTCCAAGCTACGGTACCCCCACCTGGATTATCGGGCACCACATTTTTGTATAATTTTTTATTAAAAACGAGCACGCCAGAAGATCCAGGTCCGCCCAAAAATTTATGAGGAGAGAAAAATATGGCATCGAGTTGCTGTGTAGGGTCTTTAGGATGCATATCGATAGTGACATAGGGTGCACTACAGGCAAAATCTACAAAACACAAACCGCCGTGAGCGTGCATCAACTGCGCCACCTGGTGGTAAGGTGTTTGTATACCAGTCACGTTGCTACAAGCTGTAATAGAAGCTATCTTAAAAGGATGATGCTGGTATTGCTTAAGTAATTGTTCAAAATTGTCCAGACAAAAACGCCCATCATCTTTGGCAGGTACTACTACCACATTAGCAATGGTCTCTAGCCAGGTAGTTTGATTGCTGTGATGTTCCATATGAGAAACAAATACGATGGGTTTTATTTGATCTGGAATACTAGAAAATTTACGAATATTCTCAGGAAGTTTTAAGCCCAAAATACGTTGGAACTTATTAATCATACCCGTCATCCCATTGCCTCCTACGATCAAAACATCGTCTTGATTTGCATTGACGTGTTTTTTGATAATTTGCTTGGCCTTGTGATAGCCAAAAGTCATTGCTGTGCCTGAAACAGTGGTTTCAGTATGCGTATTGGCAACATAGGGACCAAAATCATTGAGCAATTTTTCTTCGATAGGACCGTACAGTCTACCCGAGGCGGTCCAATCGGTATAGACCATTTTCATAGTTCCATAGGGCGACTCAAAATATTGATCATTCCCTATAATGTTTTCGCGAAAGCTTGAAAAATAAGCCTCTAAAGAGGTTTGTCCTTTTTTGGGTTGTACAAAATTCATTTTCAAAGTGTTATCACTTCAAAAATAACCAAATTCTACAATCCTGCAACCTCCTTTATAGTGACTATCATTTCATTAGCTACGCGATCTGCCTCGGCTTGTGAGCTGGCCTCGGTATAGATTCTAATGATAGGTTCTGTGTTAGATTTGCGAAGATGCACCCAGTGGTGCTCAAAATCTATTTTCACTCCATCAATGGTTGATACCTCTTCTTTGCTGTATTCTTGAGCTATTTTGTCAAGTAATTGATCGACATCTAAGCTAGGTGTCAACGCGATTTTTTGTTTACTCATAAAATAACTTGGATAGCTCGCTCTAAGCTCACTAACCGTTTTATTGCCCTTGGCCAAATGCGTCAGAAAAAGCGCAACACCTACCAGACTATCTCGTCCGTAATGAGAGGCTGGATAGATAATCCCTCCATTTCCTTCTCCGCCAATAACTGCATTGGTATCTTTCATGGTTTGCACAACGTTGACCTCTCCAACTGCACTTGCGCTATAGCTGCCCCCATGTTTTTGTGTAATATCGCGTAAGGCTCTAGACGAGGAAAGATTAGACACTGTATTGCCTTTGGTCTGGCTTAAAACATAGTCTGCGCAGGCTACCAGGGTATACTCTTCTCCAAACATTTCTCCTTTTTCGTCTATAAAGGCAAGACGGTCTACATCAGGGTCTACAACGATGCCCAGATCTGCTTTTTCTTTTACCACCAATTCACAGATATCTCCTAAGTGTTCTTTAAGCGGTTCAGGCTTACGCGGAAAATGTCCTGTAGGATCACAATACAATTCTACAGGAATCACCCCTAGAGCATCCAATAATCTAGGAATAGCGATGCCACCTGTAGAGTTCACACCATCAACAACAGCCTTTAATTGAGCTGCTTTAATAGCCGCTACATCTACCAGATCAAGTGCCAACACTTCTTCTATGTGCAAATCGATATAAGCATCATTTACGGTAATACTCCCTAAATCGTCTACGGCCGCAAACTCAAAAGCTGCAGAGGAGGCATATTCAAGTATTTTTTCTCCATCCTTCCCATTTAAAAACTCTCCCTTACTATTAAGCAGTTTTAAAGCATTCCACTCTTTGGGATTATGGGAGGCAGTAAGTATGATACCACCGTCGGCATGCTCCATAGGTACTGCAATTTCTACAGTAGGTGTGGTTGAAAGACCAAGATCTATGACGTGTATTCCCATACCAATGAGCGTATTCATCACCAGTTCTTGAATCATAGCCCCAGAAATACGAGCATCTCTGCCTACAACCACTCTATAGGTTTCTTTGTTTCTATCATTTTTGAGCCATCTGCCATAAGCAGCAGCAAATTTGACAGCGTCAATTGGAGTTAAGTTTTGGCCCGGAGTGCCACCTATAGTACCGCGAATACCTGAAATTGACTTTATAAGTGTCATGAATTTTGTTTTTGAGTTTTTGCAGGGGTAAAAATACCAAAATCAACACCCAATTACTATAGTTAGGCCACAAAGCTCAAAATGCTTGTGCTATAGGTCGCAAATAGTTCTGTACCACTATGAAATACTGTTAGTCACAATATATACGCTGTAGATAAATGAAATAAAAAGAGTCCAGATAAACAAATAATTGGGGAGATGGCTGTATCTTGGTAGACATGAATTTTTTGGCGCATATTTACTTATCTGGTGATAACGATCTGCTTACTATTGGCAATTTTATGGCCGATGGCATAAAGGGTAAGAATTATTTGAAATATGATGAAACCATACAAAAGGGCATATTATTACACCGCTGGATAGACACCTATACCGACAGCCACCCCATTGTTAGACAAAGCACCAAAAGACTCCACTCCAAATACGGGCACTACAGTGGAGTAATTGTTGATATACTGTACGATCATTTTTTGGCCAAAAACTGGGATAGCTACCACGCTACCCCTCTCCATTTGTATGTTGCTAATTTCTATCAGATGCTAAAGTCCAATTACCACTTGCTCACCCCTCGTATTCAAAAGATGATGGTGCCCATGATCGAACAAAACTGGTTGTTGAGCTATGCTACAATACAGGGCATAGAAACGGTCTTGTACAATATGAGCTTTAGGATAAAACAACGCTCCCCTATCGATCAGGCCACGCAAGATTTAAAACAGCATTATTCACTTTTTGAAACCGAATTCACAACTTTTTTTGAAGAACTTGAGACTTTTGTTATGCTTAAGCGAAAAGAATTCGAAGTTTGATATATTTACTGACCAATTTAGCATACATGAAAAATCTCAGTCTTTACTTTTTACTCTTTGTCCTTTTATTTAGTTGTAAAAAAGAAGTGCCTCCACAACTCCAAAAAACTGGGGTTATCGCCAAAAAGGCGATGGTGGTATCGGCACGAGAGGAAGCCTCAAAAATAGGATCGATGATAATGGCTCAGGGCGGTAATGCCTTTGATGCTATGGTAGCCACAGAAATGGCACTTTCGGTCACCTATCCTTTTGCTGGAAATTTAGGTGGTGGTGGCTTTATGGTTTATCGTACAGGTATGGGTGACATTGGCGCCTTAGACTATCGAGAAAAAGCTCCGGGCGCAGCCTCAAGGGATATGTATCTCGATGCCCAGGGTGAGGTGATTCCTAATTTGTGCACCGAAGGAGCAATGG
>CAZJWI010000157.1:0-1710 GCA_964549485.1 uncultured Flavobacteriaceae bacterium | reverse complement strand
ATTTGCACGACTGTATAGACTCCATCCTTGCGCAATCTTACCCGCATTGGGAACTCATTGCTGTAAATGATCACTCTAGTGATGCTACACCTGAGATCTTAAAAGCCTATGCCCAAAAAGACAAGCGAATACGCGTTTTTGATAGTGATAAGCCCAAACTCATCCCTACGCTTCAACGAGGGTACAAAGAAGTAAGAGGTACGCTCATTAATCGGATGGACTCTGATGACAAAATGCCACTTGATAAGTTGGAGGTGTTGGTCAAGACTTACGAGTCTTATGGAAAAGGACATGTAATTGCGGGAGGGACGCAGCATTTTGTTGACGAGGGTGAAGTAGGAGATGGTTTCTTGCGTTATGAAAAATGGCTCAATGCCGTGGCGCGAGACAGTACGCATTACCAACAAATTTATAAAGAGTGTGTTATCCCTTCTCATTGCTGGCTTATTCATAAAGAAGATTTTGACGCTGTGGAAGCCTTTGATCCACTGGTCTATCCCGAAGATTACGATCTGTGTTTTAGGATGTATAAACACGGGCTTAAAGTGATCGGAATAGATCATATTCTACACTACTGGAGAGATCGATCCAACCGAATTTCACGCACTTGGGATGAGTATAAAGACAATCGCTACTTTGATTTAAAAATGCGGTTTTTTTATGAAATTGACCGCGATCAAAATAGACCGCTCGTACTTTGGGGAGCTGGAAGAAATGGTAAAGATATGGCCAAGATAATTCAAGCCTATAACGATAGTTTTTACTGGGTTACCAATAATCATAAACAACTGGGCAAAGATATTTACAATGTGAGAATGCAACACTTTGATACGATTACAGCTTTGGATAATCCGCAAATTATGATCGTAGTATCCTCTCCAGAAGGTAAAAAAGAGATCAAACAACAGCTGCTAGATTGGGGTAAAAAACCAGTCAGAGATTATTGGTTTTTTGCCTAATATCAAATTAACCTGAACTATTGCGGTCTTTAAAAAAACAATATAAAGTATGGCGCTTAACATCGTATTAGTTGCACCCGAAATACCCAATAATACTGGCAATATAGGCCGTTTGTGTTTGGGTACCAATTCAGAATTACACCTGGTCAAACCCTTGGGCTTTGAGATTAATGATAGCCGTCTTAAAAGGGCAGGACTTGACTATTGGCAGCATGTAAAGGTGAATTATTACGAGAGCTGGGAAGCGTTTTTGACCATACATAGTGAGAAGGAAATGGCTTTCTTCTCCAGTCATGGTCAAAAGTCATTTTGGGATATATCCTTTACAAAGGACATGTTTCTAGTTTTTGGTAAAGAATCAACCGGTTTACCCGACGCGATAACCACCGCAAACAAAGAGCGACTGTATCAAATCCCGCTCTATAGCCCTCATATTAGAAGCCTAAATCTAGCAAATGCCGTAGGTATTACGCTTTATGAAGGTTTGCGACAGCTTAGTTAATGTGCTTATTGACATTTAAGAGATCTATCATTTCTGGCGAAATTTGACCGTCATATACGCCATAAGCATCTACCAAGAGGCCTTTTTCTCCATCACTGGTTTTGATGGCGTATAAAATAGAGTTGTCATCTGTACTACTCATTCCTTCAAAACGAAAGAAACTCACGACCTCACACTCTCCCGCTTTCCATTCTTTTTTAAGTTGTTTGGAAGCCACTCCATCTGAGACGAGATTAAAATCTACGGTGT
>CAZJWI010000156.1:0-3171 GCA_964549485.1 uncultured Flavobacteriaceae bacterium | reverse complement strand
CTTTAACTCCATACGGTCTGGCGTATTCTTTTTATTTTTTGTCGTAATGTATCTAGAGGTACCTGGTTGACCAGATGCCTTGTGCTCTGTGCACTCTAAAATTACCTGTACTCTATTCCCTTTCTTTGCCATCTCGGTGTTTCTTTATGGGATTATTTGGTTAAGAATCCTTTTGCACGGGCTTCTTTAAGCACCGCAGTGATTCCATTTTTATTAATATTTTTCAAAGCTGAAGTAGATACTTTCAAAGTAATCCACTTATCTTCTTCTGGAAGGTAAAAACGTTTTTTTACAAGATTCACGTTAAATTTACGTTTCGTCTTATTCATCGCGTGAGAAACATTGTTTCCTACCATCGCTTTTTTACCCGTAAGCTCACAAACTCTAGACATTGCTATAAACTTTAATATAGTTATTTCAAAATAGGGTGCAAAAATACAATATTTTTAAGGTCACACCAAAACTATTTGGTAGATATTTTTGATATTTCTTCTTGTAACAATTCTAAGGCTTTGTTTACCGTTTTCCCAATAACCCTATGCCGGTGATTCCCCATATTGAAATGATGAGCAGAAACACCTGCTGCTGAGGCAATTCCTATATATACCGTTCCTATCTCGGCATCGGCGTCACCTTTGCTAGGTCCTGCGTTTCCAGTAGTGGCAATTCCTATATCGGCTCCATACAATGCTCTCGCCCTTTCTGCCATAGCCTGAGCAACTGCTGCACTAACCACAGAGTGGGTTTCAATTATTGATTGAGCTACTCCCAGAACTTCTACCTTAGACTGAGTAGCATACGTCACTAAGCTACCTTTGAGGTAATGAGAGGCACCAGGGTGTTGTGTAAATTGTTGAACAAGCTGTCCTCCTGTACAACTTTCGGCTATAGCTAGACTCAAATGCTTCTGCTGTAATAACTGCCCTATGCTTTGCTCCAGACTACCCTGTTCTTCATAGCCCACAAAAATATCTTCCAGGCGTGCTTCCAAGGCCTTACGGGTCTGTGCCATCGCTGCATCAATAGCCTTTTTATCATTTCCTTTGGAAGATAATCGAATCCTCACTCTTCCCAAAGATGGCAAATAAGCGAGCTTCACCAATTCGGGTAAATTGTCTTCAATATCTGCAATGCGATGGGCAATGGCACTTTCTCCCAGCCCGTAGGTAAGTAAAGTGCTGTGTGTGATATAGGGCAACTCAAAGCGCGCGGTTAACTTAGGAATGACTTCATGCTCCATTAGCCCCTTCATCTCGTAGGGTACACCTGGCATCGAAACAAAAATAGTGTCCTCCTTTTCCATCCACATACCAGGAGCTGTGCCAAAGCGATTCATTAGGACTTTTGCCTTAGATGGCACATAGGCCTGTGATTCATTGGCGGGTAAGATGGGGCGCTTGATGTATTTTTTAAAGATATGGCGCACATGATCTAATACCTCTTGATTTAAAATCAAGGTATCGTCAAAATACTCACAAAATGTATGCTTGGTGATATCATCTTTAGTGGGGCCCAATCCTCCAGTAACCAAGACTAAGTCTACACGCGCTTTCGCGAAAGCTAAAGCCTCCAAAATATGCGCTCTATCATCTTGCACAGAGCTAATTTGATGTACAGAAATTCCAATAGCATTAAGTGACTTGGCGATAAAAACCGAATTGGTATCGACAATTTGTCCTATGAGAATCTCATCACCTATCGTTATAATTTCGGCCGTCATTAATTGGGAAAGTCTTGACGTAATTCGGCTAAGACCACGGTTAGGGTATTGACAATATCGTCTAACTGTGGTTTGATAAAAGCTGTAGACTTGTTAGAAGCAGACCATTTCTCCATAGCGGCAATTTGCTTGAGTAAATCAATGCCAAACATATCGAGATTAGGCTTCATCTTATGAGCAAACTGATAGGCCATTTTGTGATTATCATTGGCAATCGCATTTTGCATAGCCTCCATATCTGGGGGTATTTCTTCCAAAAATGTTTGAACAATAACCGAAATAAAGCTGTCGTCTCCGCCTGCTATTTCTTTTACTTTTTCTAAATCGTAATGTCTTTCCATATTATTTGACATGTATTGAGAACAGCTGTTTATCTCCAATAAACCCTTTTAATGTATCATTAATGGCAACCGGAGCTACCCCAGCTGGAGTGCCTGTAAATATAACATCTCCAATTTTAAGGGTAAAATATTGTGAGACATAACTTATCAGGGCATCAATTTTCCACAACATTTCTTTGGTGTTCCCCTGTTGGACAATGTGGTCATTTTTCTCTAATCTAAAAGAGATGTCGTCTACAGAGTCAAAGTTATCCTTCGACATCCACTCACCTATAACGGCGGCGCCGTCAAAAGCCTTAGCCTTTTCCCAGGGTAGTCCTTTAGATTTTAACTGGGCTTGTAAATCTCTTGCGGTAAAGTCAATACCCAAACCAATCTGGTCATAATAGGTATGCGCAAATTTTTGATCGATATACTTTCCCAATTTCTTTATCTTCACCAATACCTCAACCTCGTGATGCACATCATTTGAAAAAGCAGGAATGACAAAAGGGTGCTGCTTGAGCAATATTGCTGAGTCTGGCTTTAAAAAAACCACAGGGTGCTCTGGGCGTTCATTTTCTAACTCTTCAATGTGTTTGGCATAATTACGGCCTATACAAATCAGTTTCATATACTTTAGAATTTGGTATTGAGTTTGCGCAATTTAATTTGAGTTAAGACTTTCTTGGTATATAGCGGAAAGTCAGCGTTTTGGATCCATCCAAAATAACCTGGTTCGCTTTCGAGCACTTCTTCGACGATACGGCCTTTGTGTTTGCCAAAGGTAAAAATCTCAACCCCTTCGTCATTATATCCTATAAAACCGGCAAAATCGGCGCGTTTATGACGGGAAGAAAAATCGGCCAGATATTTCATATCGTTGGGCAGTTCGTCATATCGATCCAATTGAGATTTTAATACTTCATAAGTGGCCCGAGTATCTGCTGCCGCACTGTGGGCATTGGTCAAATCCTTATCACAGTAAAATTTATAGGCTGCCACAAGGGTTCGCTGCTCCATCTTGTGAAAAATATTCTGAACATCAATCGCATTTCTTTGCTTGAGATCAAAATCAATATCGGCTCTTAATAACTCTTCGACCAGTAATGGAATATCAAAACGATTAGA
>CAZJWI010000155.1:0-63543 GCA_964549485.1 uncultured Flavobacteriaceae bacterium | reverse complement strand
ATTGCGCTGGAGAAATTCTATATAGAAAATGTTTCTATGCCCGAAGATCTCAAGAAGGAAATCTTTGAGTACAGTCGAATTGATAAACTTGATTTGGACAAGCTTACCAAATTTAAAACGGCCAAAGCTATTGAAGCCGCTGCGGCTAATGAAGGCGGAACGGCAGGAGCTGGTATGGGTATGGGTATGGGCTTTGTACTGGCACAGCAAATGGGAGGAATGATGAATACAGGTCAAAACCAAATGCAGATGAACAACACAGCCCCACAAGGTGCTATGATGCCACCGCCAATTCCTGCACAAGTACAGTATTATTATGCCACCAATGGCACTCAGCACGGCCCAGTAGGTTTTGAACAGCTCAAAGCACTATTTGCCAGCCGTACCATAAATAAAGACAGTCTGATATGGAAACAAGGCATGTCAGGTTGGAAAGCGCTGCAGGAAGTAGACGAGTTAAAATCATTCTTGGGAGGCAACACGCCACCTCCTCTACCATCAAATTAAACCCAATAAGTTTCTAAAAGCGATCTTTCGCCTAAGCTAGATGTGTACCAATTATGGCCGAAACGCCCTTACAGCAAACTACTGAACGAAAAAAGGCCTGTTCTAATTGTGGGGCTGAGTTAAAATATAGCCCTGGAACTACCGAAATAACCTGTGACTATTGTGGGCATAAAGAAGAAATAGAGCTTGACCCCAATGGGTTTAAAGAATTAGAACTATATCCATATCTACAAGAGATGGGGGCACAATCTCACAGTGAAGAAATTACAATTTTGCACTGTAGCAATTGTGGTGCCAACCAGCACATTGAAGAAAACTATAAAAGTTTACATTGTGTCTATTGTAGTATGCCATTAGTGGTTGAAGATGCCTACAAGGAAGACTGGATATTACCTGGAGCTGTATTGCCATTTCAAATAGATCAAGAAGGCTCTTTTAAAATATTTCAGGCATGGGTGAAGAAATTGTGGTGGGCGCCTAATAAGCTCAAGAAGGCTGCATTAGATCCTCAATTTACCAAGGGACTATACTTGCCTTTTTGGACTTTTGATGCAGCCCTGGAGGCGAGCTATACGGGGCAACGTGGTGAATATTATTACACCACAGAAACCTATCGTGACAGTCAGGGAAACACCAGAACCAGACAAAAGCGCAATACCCGTTGGTACCCTGCTTCGGGTACAATTACTGGTTTTGTTGATGACACGCTTATCAAAGCTTCTCAGCAAAAATCAGGACGAATACCTCAAAAAATTGCGCGATGGAATCTTAAAAAACTTCAACCCTTTCACAGTAGTTTCCTAGCTGGATTTGTGACCGAAAAATATACCATTCCTCTAGCCGAGGGTCACTTGCAGTCTAAAGCTGAAGCCAAGGCTATTGCAGAGCGTTGGTGTAGACAGGATATCGGAGGAGATACCCAACGTATTCATTCTATGGATATGTCGCTTTCTAAAGAAACTTTTAAGCATATACTACTGCCAGTTTACGTAAGTGCCTATCGATTTAAAGGAAAGGAGTACAATTTCTTTATCAATGGTGAGAGTGGCAAGGTATCGGGCAGTAGACCTTATTCCTTTTGGAAAATATTCTTTGCTGTGGTATTTGTACTAGCCATAATCGGTATGATCATCTATTTTGGAAATCAACAGTAAAAAAACTGCTCAAGTGCATTGGCTCAATATTGCACAATCAACACTGGTTTTATTTCTTGTTAAGATTGTTAGTGTCCTGCCAGGTTTTGAGCTCTTCCCATTGATCCATAGCCGCCATTTTTGCCTGTTTGGGCCAAGTTGAAGGATCGTGAAATTCAAAGCGATTGCCTCCGGCTTTTAGTATAACTGCACACTGGTCAACCGTCGTACTGGCAAGCGCTTCCCAACTTGTGATTTTATGAGCTTTAAAGAGTTCGGCAATTTTGGGTCCAATACCCTCAATAATCTGTAAGTCATTCTCTCGAATGGTTTTACCAAAAGCCTTTTTGGCAGCTTTGGCATCAAAAGGTCTTGCGATAACCTCTTGTACTTTTTGCTGGGATTCGCCAAGACCAGAAGCTTTGGTAGCTGCAGCTGTGGCCATAAGTAACTCGGCTCTGCAGTTTTCAAGATCAACTTTTAATTGGGCGTTTTTACGCTTCCACAATTCTATATTGTTCTCTTCGGCCTGTTTTTTGGTTTTTAAACGGCCAATGGCGTATCCAAAAAGGGCACAAAATAACCCAGACAATAAAGGCCAAATCCAACATGCTATATTTGAAAAATCCATAAGTAGTTAAATTAGTTTAAGGTAATGATACAGCGTCTGTTTTTGGCGCGTCCTTCTGCTGTTTGATTGGAGGCAATTGGATTTTCTGCCCCTTTGGAGTAGGTATCAATTTGTGAAGCGTTAATCCCCTCATTTATAAAATATGTCTTTGCAAAATTAGCGCGATTAAGCCCCAATGCAATATTAGTTACTCTGCTTCCTGTATTGTCTGTGTAACCTGTAATTTGAAGCTTAGCTTCTGGTAGGGCATTCAAATAGGTTTTAATATTTATCACCTTTTGCTGCTGTATGTGGCTCAGATCTATTATTGATTGAGCAGATTCGAATTGTAAAACCAAAGGTGCGGCTTTAATTTCTGCTTTGATTGCGGCTAGTCGTGCTGCTTTGTCTTGGGCAGAGTTGTCTTTGGTGATTAGGGTATAACCAACAGGGCCATAGATCAATTCTTCTTCTTCTGAGACATTGGATGCATATTCTGAGGCAGTGGTTTCTATTTTTTGAGAAGGGACACCTTTATTGATAAGATAATTTTTGACGGTATTGGCTCTTGCGAGGCCCAGATTGGTTAGTGCTGAGGTATTTTTTTCTGACCCGTAATAATAGCCCGTAATTTTGATTATATCGTTTGTATGTTCAGGATTGTTAAGATAATAGCGCAAACTATCAATACCTTGATCTACATGTATAGATATAGGAGGTGATAATGTAAATTGAGACGGTCTAAAGTTGAAATTGTCTTTATGCGCATAGATCACCGTTTGGTCTGGAGCCATAATTGTAAATCCTTTGGCATCCGTTTTGCCATTTGCAGCATCAAGACCACAACAATAAATCCAGGATCCCCAACTACATAGGGAGATCACGACAAACATACCTAAGAGATAGCTGGTTTGCTTGCTCATAAATAGCGACTTAGTGGTTAGTTGATTAAAATTAGCTAAAATTGTTTAAACCTGATCTAGAAGCTTACTTAAAGTTAACTGCTAGCTCGATGTTTCCCTACGCTCTCCCTTTGGTCGTGAACCTCGCTTCGCTCGGTTTACCAAAAGCGGAACTGAATATTGGAGTGTCGGTTAGAGATGGAGACATAAAAAAACCCGCCAATAGCGGGTTTTTAGTTTATCTCAAAACGCTTAGAGATCAAATTTGATGCCTTGCGCTAGTGGTAATTCTGTGGTGTAATTGATGGTATTGGTCTGGCGTCTCATGTAGATCTTCCAGGCATCAGATCCTGATTCGCGACCTCCACCTGTGTCTTTTTCGCCTCCAAAGGCACCTCCAATCTCGGCACCTGATGTACCAATATTGACATTGGCAATACCACAATCTGAACCAGCATGACTTAAGAAACGTTCTGCCTCTCTCAAATTGTTGGTCATAATCGCTGAAGATAGTCCTTGATTGACTCCGTTCTGCAGATCAATTGCGTCGGTTACATCCCCGCTGTATTTTAATAAATATAATACGGGTGCAAATGTCTCATGTTGTACAATTTCGAAGTCATTTTTAGCCTCGGCTATTGCTGGTTTTACATAACACCCACTCTCGTAACCTTCACCGCTCAAAACACCACCTTCTACGACGATATTCCCACCTTCGGCTACAACGCGTTCTAAGGCCGATTGATAGTTCTTAACGGCATCTTTATCGATAAGTGGTCCCACGTGATTATTTTCATCAAGTGGATTGCCTATGCGCAGTTGACCGTAAGCGTCTACTATGGCTTTTTTGACAGTGTCGTAAATGCTTTCATGTATGATTAGTCTACGCGTCGATGTACAACGTTGTCCAGCGGTTCCTACGGCGCCAAAAACAGCACCGATAACCGTCATTTTTATATCGGCATCTGGAGTTACAATAATCGCATTGTTACCGCCTAATTCTAATAAAGACTTTCCTAGACGTTCTCCTACAGTTGCAGCAACGATTTTACCCATTCGAGTAGAGCCGGTAGCCGAAATAAGAGGGATACGCTTATCGGTAGTCATCATTTCCCCAACTTTGTAATCTCCGTTAATTAGACAAGAGATACCTTCTGGCATATCGTTATTCTTGAGCACTTCGGCTATGATATTTTGACAAGCTACACCACAAAGCGGCGTTTTTTCACTTGGCTTCCAAACGCAAACATCACCACAAATCCAAGCCAGGGCTGTATTCCAGGCCCAAACCGCAACTGGGAAGTTAAAAGCAGAGATGATACCTACCACACCTAAGGGATGATATTGTTCATACATACGGTGACCTGGACGTTCTGAATGCATCGTAAGCCCGTGAAGCTGTCGCGAAAGACCTACTGCAAAATCACAGATATCGATCATTTCTTGAACCTCGCCTAGTCCTTCTTGGTAGCTCTTACCCATTTCGTAAGAAACTAGCTTTCCAAGAGGTTCTTTAACTTCACGAAGTTTTTCTCCAAATTGGCGTACCAATTCGCCACGTAAGGGCGCTGGCATTGTTCTAAAGTCTTTAAAGGCAGATGTTGCGGCTTTCATTACCTTGTCGTAGTCTGCCTGAGTCGTCGTTTTTACCTTTCCAATCAATGCACCATCTACTGGCGAATAAGAGGAAATGATAGCGCCTTCGCCAAAATTATCCTGTCCTGTTGAGGTTCCTTCGTTTACTTCTTTTAAGCCTAATGCATCCAAGGCTTTATCTATTCCAAAATCGGTAGCTACTGCGCTCATTTTGTCTTGTTTTTATTGTAATTAATGTGCTGTGAAATCGTTTGCGAAAGTACGTAATATAAAAGGGTTGTAAAAAAGAATGGGCAGGATTTTCGTCCTGCCCATTTGTAATCTATATTAGGATTTATTCGTCTGGAGTAAACCTGGGATCTGTTGGCATAACGGTGCCACAATTGGAACAGGTTCGCTTTTCTATATCGCCGTAAAACTCTTTGAAGTGTTTAAAGAAATCGGTCTCGACATCATTTAGCGTAAAATAAGCCTCATAGAGCTTATTGTTGCAGTTATCACAATACCACATTAAACCGTCTTTACCCGCTAAGTCATTGCGCTTACGCTCTATGACCAATCCAATCGAATTTTCGTGTCTGACAGGAGAATGCGGTACCCCTGCTGGATGCAAATACATATCGCCCGGACCTAATTTCATTGTTCTCTTCTGACCGTCTTCTTGAATATGTACCTCTATATTGCCTTCGAGCTGATAAAACAATTCTTCGGTTTCATTATAGTGATAATCTTTGCGTGCATTGGGGCCGCCCACGACCATAACGATATAATCGCCAGCATCGCGATATAAATTCTTATTTCCTACTGGAGGTTTTAAAATGGCTCTGTTTTCTTCGATCCAAGTATTTAAGTTAAAGGGTGCTGCTATGGCCATGACGTCTGTGTTTTGTATAAAAATACAATTTATTAGGCGCATGCCAAACCAAACACACCTACAAAAAAAGCCTAGCGCATAAAGCGATAGGCCCTCTATTTAATCAAGCTATATAAATTTTATTTAATGAAGATCTGAGTGTAATAATTGATACCATTCTTATTAGAAACCACGCCAATTCCAGTATGAGTAAAGTCACTCTCTATCGCTTCTTTATGACTTGGACTTTTTAACCAGGCAGCTACTACCGCTTCTGGAGTGCGCTGGCCGTAAGCTACGTTTTCGCTCACCTTATCTGCGCCTTTTGATTTTAAGTAGTCCGAACGTTGGAAAAAATTGTCGTGACTCATTTTATTTTGTTCAACCATATAAGCTGTGTGTTCTATGGCTTTATCTTCTGAAGCCACATGAAGTTGCAAATCTGACAATCCTAATTGAGATCGGTGTTCGTTGATCACATCCAATACTTCATTGGCAAATTGTTGATCTTGAGCAAGTTCAAAGTGATTTTCAAGATTTACAGTTTCCAGAACCTCTGTTTCAGGATCTGCAGAACAGGACGCCAAAAGGCATATCATGCCAATAAGGCAAAGACTTCGGTTAATCAGTTTCATAATTTGGGGTTATGATTATGGTCTAAATATATAAAATATTTACACTTAATCGTGTTTTTTGTGTATTTAATCGATGAAATACACATTTTTAATGAAATGTTCTTACGTTTAAGGTGGTCTTATCTCTTATTTTCTCTAGTATTATCGACGAAATACACAAATTCATCGAAAAAAGTATTTTTAACGAGAGTTGAAGCGAGTGTGATCGATAGCATCAAGACTTCTACGTCTTAAAACCAGGTTCATATGAGAAAGTAGTGGTTGAGCCACTCATTTCTCCTTATATTAGAACTCCAAAATCAAGATGAGATGAGAAATTATATATTGGCGTGTATAGCCTGTAGTGTATTGCTTTTAACGGGGTGCAACAATCCCGAGAGTAAAAATGAAACTCCTTCGACTACTCAGAATACCGCTCCAACGTATGAGCCAGATTCTTTTGGCATCGTAATTCACGGTGGTGCTGGTACAATTCTTAAAAAGAATATGAGTGATTCTTTGGAGACCGCTTATCGCGAAAAGTTAACCGAAGCCATTTCAAAAGGGCATGAGATTTTGGCAGCCGGTGGTAGCAGCATGGATGCAGTCACTGCCACTATTAATATTATGGAAGATAGCCCTTTGTTTAATGCTGGAAAAGGAGCCGTTTTCACCCATGACGAGACCAATGAGTTAGACGCTAGTGTGATGGATGGTGCTTCACTTAATGCAGGAGCTATTTCAGGAGTGACCAGAATCAAAAATCCTATCGATTTGGCCAGGGCGGTTATGGACAAGTCTGAACATGTGATGCTTAGTGGCGTAGGCGCCGAACAATTTGCAGAAGAGCAAGGCTTCGCCTTAGTTGACCCTGGTTATTTTTATACCAAGAGAAGATTTGAATCGCTACAACGCATCAAAGAGAGAGAAACTACTGAGTTAGATCATGACGGGAAGACCGCTTTTGTTGACCCCTTTATAAAAAATGCCAAATTTGGAACCGTGGGCTGTGTTGCTTTAGACAAGTCTGGAAATCTTGCAGCTGGAACCTCTACGGGAGGTATGACCAACAAGCGTTATAACCGTATAGGTGATGCTCCTATTATAGGTGCAGGGACCTATGCCAATAATGCGAGTTGCGCTGTGAGCAGCACGGGTTGGGGAGAATATTTTATAAGGGCTATGGTTGCTCATGATATTGCAGCTCTAATGGAATATAAGGGCTTGAGCATTCAAGAGGCAGCCAGAGAGGTTATTCAAAAGAAGGTTCCGGCCTTGGGAGGTGATGGAGGTATTGTAGCTATCGATAGAGGAGGTAATATCGCCATGGAATTTAACACTGCGGGCATGTATCGTGCACATATGAATAAAGATGGAGAATTGACTGTAAAAATTTACAAGGAGTAAATCATTTAATCTTTGAAGGTTCGCCTTGTAGTATAATTGCATCCTTAATTATAGAAATGTAAATGAATGGCTATTAGCACAATAGTCTTAAAATGTCATTATGAAAATTTTTGCAGAAACCGAGCATCTGATTTTAAGAGAAATAGTAGTTGCCGATACAGGTGATATGTTTGAGCTAGACAGTAATCCAGAGGTGCACAAATACTTGGGTAAAAAGCCTATTTTTTGTATGCATAAAGCCCGTGTCTATGTGGATTACATCCGTATGCAATATGACAAATACGGCATAGGGCGTTGGGCAGCCATTGAAAAGAAATCTGGTGATTGGATAGGCTGGACAGGATTAAAAATGAATTTTGAAGAGGAAATGAATGGACATCAAAATTATTACGATATAGGATATCGTTTTAAACCAGAATATTGGGGTAAGGGTTATGCTACAGAATCCTCCATAGCTGCAATAGATTACTTCTTTGAAAATTTTCCAAATAAAAAGCTCTGCGGCTTGGCCGAGATAGAAAATAAGGCTTCCTGCCGTGTTTTGGAAAAAATTGGATTAGATAGAAAAGCCGATTTTTATTACGAGGCAGAAGATTGTATGATCGCTTGGTTTGAGTCATATGGTGTTGCTAAGTGAGGGGTCACTTCCAGGTTTGACCATTGAGTTGTAAAGCTGCCTTGAGTACATCTTTTTGACTTATCTGTCCTATCAATTTGCCATTTTCAACGATAGGAAATCTACGTCTCTTTGAGTTGACAAATTTATTGGCAGCATCAAAAACATTCATATTACCGTCTATAGTTTCTACCTCATGAGCCATGTGCTTTTCAACCAGCATATTGTCCATAGGCATATTGTAATAGCGACTCTCAGAAATTTGCTTCATACAGTCGCCCTCAGAGATAATGCCTAATAATTCATTTTTATCGTTTACTACAGGCCCACCAGAAATTTTATTTTTAATTAAACTATCCATAACCTCTAACACCGATTGATCGGGTTTAAATGTGATCAGCTTTTGAGTCATATAATCACTCACTTTAATATCGGTGGGAGTGCCTTTACTGTTTTTGGCACGGCGGCCCATAAAACTCTTGATTGCCATATTATTTTAGTTTAAGGTTCTTCTTAAAGTTAGTAAATTATCTCGAACTATCTGGTTATTATGTATTTGTCATACAACAAATTAGCACTTAAGACTTAGAAAGCATCAGATCCTTCTAAAAATTGTATTTTAGAAGAACCAATCAACAACCTATGACTCGGATTATTCACTTTTTTTCATTCTTGCTTATACTAGCCTTAGCGTTCATTAGTTTTAGTTCATTATTGCCTCCCAATCCCTCTGATGCCGATGTGTCAACTTCAGAATTTTCTGTAGACAGGGCAATGCAGCAGCTCAAGATTATTGCAAATCAACCTCATTATGTAGGGTCAGAGGGGCATGTTAAGGTTAGGGGTTACATCATGGAAGAACTTCGCGCTCTGGGTCTACAACCATTTGTTCAGGAAGGTTTTGTTCAAGATCAATGGAATGGGCAGAGCACCCTGGTTAAGGCCAGAAATATTTTGGCTAGATATCCGGGGAGTGATCCAACAAAAGCAGTCTTGATCATGTCACATTATGACAGTGCACCACATTCCAAATCTTATGGAGCTAGTGACGCAGGTTCGGGAGTGGTTACCGTTTTGGAAAGTTTTAGAGCCTACCTGGCAAGTGGTGCTCGGCCTAAAAATGACATCATCATATTATTTACTGATTCAGAAGAGCTAGGATTAGATGGTGCCAGCCTCTTTGTTAACGAACATCCTTGGGCTAAGGATGTAGGAGTGGCTTTTAATTTTGAGGCAAGAGGAAGCAGTGGCCCGTCTAATATGATTGTCGAGACCAATGGGGGTAATGCACGGTTGATTGAAGAATTTAGTAAAGCCAATCCAGAGTATCCCGTGGCTACATCCCTAATGTACAGTATTTACAAAATGCTTCCTAATGATACTGATTCTACGGTCTTGAGGGAAGATGGAGATATTGATGGGTTTTTCTTTGCCTTTATAGATGATCACTTTAATTATCATACCGCAAATGATACTTGGGAAAATCTTGATCCTAAAACCCTGGCGCATCAGGGCAGTTATTTAATGCCCATGCTCACGCACTTTGCTCAAATAGATCTGAACACATTAAAAACCGATGTAGATCACGTCTATTTTGATACGGCCCTGTTTTCGTTTATTCATTATCCCTTTGATTGGGTGTGGCCTATGGCAATATTGGCACTGCTTCTATTTATAGTATTGCTTATATACGGGTTTAAAAAAGGACAATTAAAAACGCGAGCTGTAGGGTTGGGTTTTGTTGCCTTTATCTTATCGCTGGTTGGGTCTTTGATTTTGCTTCAATTACTAAGTTGGTTAGGGCCAGTGATCTACCCTCAGTATGCCGATGTCTTACCTGTTTTTATTTATAATGGGCACTGGTACACGGCCGCTTTTGTCGCCATGGCAACAGCCTTTTCATTTGGTATATATCATCACCTAACCAAACCCAAAGATGCACCTAGTATGCTAATTGCACCCTTGTTTTTTTGGATCGTTATTAATGGAGTAGTTGCGGCCAAACTTGCTGGGGCTGGCTTTTTTGTTATCCCTACTTTTTTTGCTTTACTTGCACTATTTGTGATGATTCGCCAGCAAAATCCGAGTATTTTTCTCCTCGTATTTTTGTGTGCGCCCGCTTTATTACTTTTTGCGCCAAGCTTGCAATTTTTCCCAGTAGGTCTGGGTCCTGCGGCCTATTGGATTACTGTTGTCTTTACCGTTTTATTGTTTGGGTTATTAATACCCGTTTTTGGGTATTATCGCAATAAAAAAATCGTTGGTTATTTTGGCTTATTACTTACCATCGTTTTTCTGATTGTGGCACATACCAAATCTGATTATTCACCAGAGCGCCAAAAACCGAACAGTTTGGTGTATTATCAATACACAGATGACAATCAGGCCTATTGGGTAACATATGACAAAAATCTTGATCCTTGGGTTACAAATTATCTGGGAGAAGAGCCCGAAAGCGCAAGTCTTTATGTGAGAAGCGCTCACGGCAGTAAATATAATGCGCCCTATACCTACGCCAAGAAAGCTAATTTTATCGAATTGCCAAGGGCAGAAATTAGCAAATCAACAGATACAATTGTAGATGGTTTGCGTGAGGTTAGACTTGTGGTAAAGCCACAGCGGTCTGTAAATCGAATTCGACTCTATGCCGATGAGGACATCCCATTTAAGTATCTTGAATATAACAATCAGGCATTAAAATTTGATAGCCTTGATACCCAATACAAACGTAGAAGGAGTAGAGGATTGATTAGTTATTACCTTTCTGAAAATGATTCGCTAGAAATACGCTTCAAGGTGCCAGAGAATATCTATCCAAAGTTTACCTTAGTCGAGTATTCTTATGATTTACTAGAACACCCACAATTTGAGATTGATCAACGCCCCAACAATACTATGCCAAAGCCCTTTGTGTCTAATGACGCTATCATTACCGAGCAAGTCATTGATGAACAAGCTTTAGTAGTGGATAAAAAACTTAGCGTTGATGAGCAACCCTTAACACAGCAAACTCTTGAAGAATAGAATAACAATAGCAGGTTTAGGTTGGCTTGGAATGTCATTTGCAGCCCATATGAAAAACCTTGGATATACTGTCAAAGGTAGCGTTACAGACGCAGCTAAGGCTGCTCGAATTAGTCAACAAGGTATAGTGACCTTTCCGGTCTTAATAGGTGAAAATGGTGTTTCAGGAATGCCAGAGGCTTTGCTTGCAGAGACAGATGTCCTAGTAATTATGATCCCACCAGGCTTACGCAAAAACACAGGTGCCAATTATGCACTTAAGATGGCTCATTTTCTTCACCATATTGAGCGCTCGGCTATTGAAAAAGTAATTTTGATAAGCAGTACAGCAGTGTATGACGATACCCAAGGTATCGTAACCGAAAAAACCGCTCCTCAACCACAAACCAATGCTGCCAAACAATTATTTGAGGTAGAGCAGCTATTTTTTAATAGTCCTTCACTCAAAACAAGCATTGTACGTTTTGGTGGGTTGTTTGGGGGCAGTCGCCATCCAGTCCGTTTTCTTGCGGGCAGAGAAGAGCTGTCTAATGGAGAAGCACCTGTAAACCTGATTCACAGAGAAGATTGTATTGGTATTTTAAAAACCATTATTGAGCAAGATCATTTTGGACACATTTTTAACGCTGTTGCACCATCTCATCCTACAAAGAAAGAGTATTATAAAAAACAAGCCGAGCGCATGCAACTTGTTCCTCCACAATATGCCGAAGAAGATTTCTCTACGTTTAAGACGGTTAAAAGTGTACATCTTGACGAATTACTAAATTACAAGTTCAAAGTAGCTTTGGACGAATAGCCACTACTAAACGCTTAAATTTAATCATTTACCAAATTGGAATACGTGCCCGAATAGGGAGGTATTCTGGGTCACTAGGGCCTATATCGAAGGCCTCATAAAATGTTGAGAATTGTCGTAAAGGCTGTACCGCACGAATAGGACCGGGTAGATGCGTATCAACTTTTAGTTGCTCTTCAAATGCTTTTCTGCGTTGTTTGCTGCGCCATGTGGATGTCCAGGCCATAAAAAAACGCTGATTAGGGGTAAAATCATCAGTCTTATTTGTCAATCCGTAATCGGCTATCCAATTTTGAAGCGCATCAAAGGCTGTTGCTATACCGCCAAGATCTGCAATATTTTCATTTCGCGTAAGCGCAGCATTAACAACCAATGAATCCTTTAATTCTATAGCCTTATACTGATGATCAAGGGCTTGGGTTAACATATTGAATTGGGTATCATCGCTAGTGGTCCACCAAGGGTTTAGATTGCCCTGGACATCGTAGCGGGCACCAATCCTATCAAAGGCATGAGTGATCTCATGACCAATGATTGCACCTATTGACCCAAAATTAGAGGCCATATCACCCTGTGCATCATACAAAGGAGGTTGTAATAGCGCGGCGGGAATAATGATTTGGTTAGTGTCTGGAAAATATTGAGCATTTACTTGGTGCGGAAATAAGCGCCAAGACTTATTTGTAAGGTTTTGATTTAATAGTGAAATACTTTGCTTTCTCGACCATTGACGAAGCACTATTTGATTTTGGTAATAGCTGTTATCTGGAGTGAGTTCAAGGTTATGAAACACATCCCAGCTAGTTGGATATCCCACCCTAATATCCATACTGTCAAGTTTCTGTATGGCCTTGTTTTTGGTGCCAGGAGCCATCCATGTCAAGGCTTGGATTCGCTTTTTATAAGCAGCGATGATATAGGTGATCATTTGCGAAATACGGGCATTGGTTTGCTCATTACCATAGCGCTTAGCATACAACAACCCTAAGGCTTCTGGAAGAAGCTTATTCACCATTTGTAAAGCCCTTTTAGGGGCTGGTTGTTGGACCCGAGCCCCTTGTGCATACGATTTGTAAAATAGCCAATGCTTTTTTTCTAAGGACCCACTCATTATTTGACTAGAGGAATTGACGGTATGAAAAACAGTAAGTTGTTTTAATTGGGAGAGGGGTAGGGAATCAAGTAGTACTTCTAGTTTATTAAAATAATGAGGTTGGGTAATAATGAGGGTGTCTATATGAGAGGGTATACCCCAATTATCTAGTCGATTTTTTGGAGCAAGTCTTGGAAAAGTCTCGTTGGCATCATTAACAGCATACCGATTATTGAGTAGCTCTGGTTGCTGGAGTAGTTCTGGTGGGGCTTGGGCTTTGGCCAAAAGCTGCTCAAGTTCTAAAATGCTTTGGGCCACATCATCAGCATTTTGACTATCAACATCTACCTCGGCCATTACGGAACCGATGTATTTTTTGTAGTTCTCGCGTAAAGCCTGAGCTCTTAAGGATGATGAGAAATAATTCTTTCTATGTCCAAGCCCTAATGTATGAGGACCTAAGTAAACCATAGACTGGGTACTATTTATAAGATCAGCACCAATTTCGATAGTAAAAAATGGAGCACTCACTTGAGTATCTGTGCTTATCAATTCTAATAATGCCGCTTTGGACTGTGTTTTTTTGATGTTTTTTAGTACCGAAAGGATTGGAGTGATCCCGGTATTATTTCGCGAAAGCGTATCCAAATACTGCCTGTAAAGAAGAGCAACTTGTGAAGGACCGTCAGTAAAAGCCTCCTCTTCTAATGAAGGCAGCTGATCTAAGGTGATAAGCAAATCGTTAAACACCTTGTTTTGTAGATAGTAGAAGGTGTTATATTCGGGAAGGTCATTCGGAATTTGTGTATGCTCGTTCCAACCGCCATTTGTATATCTGTAAAAGTCGCTACCTGGCCGGATAGTTGTATCCATATGTGAGTAGTGCACGCTTACCTGGTCCCAATGTGCAGCTCTGGAAGGGCTGGGTTGATCACAACTTGAAAGGAAACTCAGAACGGCAGTGAGGCAGATAAGATATAATAATCGCATAGCAACGAGATCAGGGCACCATCGGTAGTATTTTACTACTCAAAGAAAATAAAAAAAGCCTTCGTGAGAAGGCTTTTATTTAATTACTTAATCAATAATTTTTTGGTGACCGTCGTGCCCTCTATGGAAGCCTTAAGAATATACATTCCGGTGGCGTAGCCCGAAAGATCAATAGCATATTGAGTAGTGCCTGCGGCAATATCGTTTGCTGTATAAATTAGTTTACCTGTGAGATCATAAACGTTGATAGCAGTTGCGCTACCACCATTCCAACGCATCTCAAAAATACCATTAGATGGGTTAGGTCCTACCTTGAGATCTGAAACACTAAAGCTTTCTACACTTAAAGGCTCTGCCTCTAAAGGACTTTGCCATATACCTCTACCATAAGTAGCTGCTGTAATAATCTCATCTTCAAGATTAATATCTATATCTCTGACCACAACGCTAGGTAAATTATTGTCAAAAGCAGCCCATTGATTTGCATCTTCGTCATAGCGCCATACTCCCAAACTCGTCCCCAAATATAAAGGGTTGTCTGGGTGGTCTGCCTGATGCTTGATTACTGTTTTTGGAATACTAGGAAGGTTTAAGGTAATGTCAACTAGATCTATAGTGGTACCTGTTATTTCTCCTCTATAAACACGTCCGTTGCTTCCAGCAGTTGTTATATAAATAAGATCATCTTCATCACTATCTACATCAATCCAGGTAATGTTTGAAGGTAAAGTCGATAAGTTGAAAAAGCTTGCTCCTCCATCGATACTCATTCTGAGTTGACGGTTTATCGCAATAAATAATCGGCTTGCATCATTAGGATCTGGAGTCATATAATCGACACGGTCAGAAAGTTGTGAAGAAACCACATTCCAACTCGCATTGGCTGGATTAAATTCGTAAATGCGCGTATATGCTGCTAGCAAGCGGCTATCTGCAGTAAATTCTAAAGGTGTAATCCAATTCCCATTGTCTGGTGCGCTAGGAAAACCTCCTGTAGCCAAGTTGACACCCCCATTATTTGAAACATAAGGACCACCACCAAATTGGATCAGGCCATAAATATTATTAGGATCATTTGGGTCTATCGCTATCTCCATACCGTCGGCACCGTAATAACAATGCCATGTTTCATTGGTACGCCCGTATCCACCATTATCTTGAAGCCCACCAGCCATTAATTCTGAATCTTGAGAAGCAACTGCAATTCTATAAAATTGACCAATGACTAATCCTTCAGTAAGGTCTTCAAAACTGTTACCGCGATCCTCAGAGACGTATACACCTCCATCACTACCACAAAATAGCTTGCCATCTAAAAATCTTAGATTGTGAATATCGGCATGGGTATAGGAAGGTTGACTTGGATTACTCCAGCTATTTAAGCGGCTAAATGAGGCCCCACTATTGGTAGAACGCCATACATTTAATACTCCGGTGTATATTTCGTTTTCATCAACATCAGAAACGGCAAAGGCAAAATCATACCACGATTGAGAAGCTCCATCAAAAACATCTGGTGCTCCTGCCGAAGTATATACAAAAGTCTCGCCAGCATCTTCTGATTTGTAAATACCGTCAAAGTTATTATTATTATCGGCCGCAAAAATATAAAGGACTTCGGGGTTAGCCGGAGTGACATCTATCGCCAGTCTCGAAGTACCTGTAGGTGTTCCATTATTCTTTATAGTCCAAGTTTCACCTCCGTCTTCAGATTTGTAGATAAGCGTAGACGAGGCAGCATAAATAACATCTGGATTATCTGGCTTTAATCGCATATCTCTGATATTTCCAGTACGTGTTCTTATCCAGGTATCTCCCGCATCCGTTGTTTTGTAAACACCTGATGCTGTTGAAGTCCAGATAATATCGCTGTCTGAAGGGTGAATAAATATTTCGTTAAAGGAAGAAGGCGAATTGTTTTCGTCTAAATCTGTAAAATTCCAAGTGGCGCCACCATCGGTTGATTTTAACAGCCCTATTCCCATAGAATCACCAGCATCATCGTCTCCAGTTCCTATGTAAATGATATTAGAATCTGCGGGGTCTATGGCTATAGCAGACACTCCTAATTGTGGAAGGTCATCGGTGAGAATTTCCCAGGTCACTCCTGCATCTTCAGACTTCCAAAGTCCACCTGCTGGAGCACCCACATAGTACACATCGCTGTTGTTTGGATCTACAGCCAAGGCATTAATTCTTCCCTGACCAGGAGACCAAGAGCCAGTCTCCAAATGACTAAACGGTCCTACGGTGATCCAATCGCTCAGTACGGTTTGCGAAGCGCGCATCTCGTTTTTTTGACGCCAAGCCGCAACATGCTGTGCAGCGGTCATCACAGTCCCGTCTGGGTTTAAAAAGTCTTTCTGTAGTGACTCCCAGCGTTTAAATGGCTTGAATCCACTACCTTTTTTTGTTTCGTCTCTTGATTCCCAATAGGCTTGAAAGGCGGTCTGAATATCTTGAAACTTTGCACTTTTTGGATTATCACTAAAGGCTTCCATCCATGGAGCCTGTGATCCAATCTGGGCGTAAGACATCGCAGTCATAAGACCAACCAATAAGAAGAGGTGTAATTTGTTCATAGTGTAGGATTTATAAAATAGAAAGGCAAATATAAGACATGAAGTAATAGATGCGCAAAAAAGTTGAGAAAAGTGTACGATTAGGCTTAGAAAATTGCAGATTTCTTAGCTCTGGGTCCTGACTGCTATGAATAGTGAAATCTAGATTTACTGTCGCATTTTCTTCATTTGGGCAGCATCCCATTTCGCTTTAAGCGCTGTGACATCTTTGACGTTTTCGTTGGGAATAGCTATAGAAAGTACGTAATGTTTAATTTTCCATAAACCATTTTCATTCACCAAAATACCCGACCCACGACATATGCCCATTTGGGTGTCTAAGTGCTCATCAAACCAGGCATATTGCCCATCTTCAGAGATGTAAATGTTTCGTTCTAGAGTAGTAAAGGACCAGGCTTTGCCTCTGTCAAAATAGGGTTTTGAAAATTTGCGAAAGGCGTCGTTCTGCCAATTCTCTGTAGCATCTGTACCAATAAAAACCGCATCTAAGGTCATCTTATCAAAATAGGCGTCAAAGTTGGCATCGGCAGCAGCCTTATGCCAGGCCTCAAGAGTTTGATCAATCGCTGTTTTGGCCGTAGTATTGGCCGTTGTGCTTTGGCCATAGGCCAAAAAAGAGATACTAACAAAAAAGTAAGCCAAGAAAAAAATACGCATGAGATCAATTTTGCTTAAAGATACAAAACTAGAATTGTTCGGATATCGATAATGGAGGTCTGCCCTGAGGGTTGAGTTGGGGTGTATTTTCTCTTTCCTCTTCTTGAGATTTTCTCAATTCGTCCAAAAGCTCTTCGACGCTTTTGGCAAAGCGTTCATTGATCTGAAGATTGAGTTCTTGAAAGGCATTTTGTATGGCTACCATTTCTGAGGTAATACGATCCAAATTGGGTTCGTATTTTTGAGTTAGGTTTTCCAATACACGCAGGCGTGTTTCTATGACTAAGAGTCGTGCCGCAATCGCTGGGGTGTCAATGTGGTCTGGCACCATTTTTACAGCAGCTTCTTCGGCTTGTTCTTGTTGTACAAAGAGCTGCACTCCTTGAGTTACACGTGTTTTGAGATTGACATAGGTTATGGCCTTATATTCGGCCATCATCTTTTCAAGTGCCGAATACATATTCCAATCTTTCACAGCTTCTCTAGCGGCTGGAGTCAAATCTAGTTCAGGTTTGAGGCCTTGAGTAGCGCGCAGAGTTATGGTGTCTATGGCAACAGTGGTAGGTTCGATAATAGCCACATTTGCAGGTTCTTCTTTACAATTCATAAGAAGACTTCCAAATAGAACGATAATAAAAATGCGCAATGCTAATTTCATAATGATCAGATAACCTCAAACAAAAGTAGTAGAAATCCTACGACTTAAAAATCTTTTATGATTATGTTTGTATCCTCCTGATTTTTTCTTAGAATCAATCATACTTATTTACTCATTTAGGTATCTTAATAAGGGAATAAGGAGTAGCGTTTTGTTTTCGCTTATAGCGAAATATTATATAGACAATAACAATATGAAATCAAGAATATTAATCATTGGCGCCTGTGGGCAAATTGGAACCGAACTTACCTTTAAACTGCGCCAACGATTTGGAAGTGATAAAGTGGTAGCCAGTGATATACGCGAAGCCAATGAGGCTTTGATGAATTCTGGACATTTTGAGTTGCTTGATGCCACAGATTTGGAGGCCGTAGAAGATTTAATTTTTCGCTATAAAGTAGATACAGTATATCTCATGGCTGCTATGCTAAGTGCTATCGCCGAACGTTTTCCCGCTAAGGCGTGGCACTTGAACATGACCTCCTTATTTCATGTGCTCGATTTGGCAAAAGAGCAAAAAATTAAAAAAGTCTTTTGGCCATCAAGTATAGCCGTATTTGGAGCAACGACCCCAGCGGTGATGACACCTCAAACCACTATCATGGAGCCTTCTACCGTTTACGGAATTTCAAAACAGACGGGAGAGCGATGGTGCCAATATTATCACGATAAATTTGGAGTAGATGTGCGCAGTATTAGATATCCTGGTCTTATAAGTTACACTACCGAACCTGGAGGAGGCACCACCGATTATGCAGTAGACATTTATCATCGGGCCTTAAAGCACGGGCAATACCGTTGTTTTCTAAAAGCAGGCACAACCCTGCCTATGATGTATATGGATGATGCCATTCGCGCCACTATCGGTATCATGGACGCGCCTAGTGAAGACGTTAAAATACGATCGGCTTACAACCTGGCTGGCGTGAGTTTTGAACCAGAAGAAATAGCGGCGAGTATACGCAAACATATTCCAGACTTTGAAATCAGTTATGAGCCCGATTTTAGACAGGCCATCGCTGATACTTGGCCACAATCAATCGATGATAGCCATGCGAGAAATGACTGGGGATGGCAGCATGAGTATGATCTTGATGCCATGACTGAAATTATGCTCAAAAATCTCAAGCCCAAGTACTCCGATTAATTTAAAGTTTTCGCTTTATTGTTTAACCCCCATCTAATACCCAGTAGGGATATTAAATCGTTGGTATTTCCAAAATTATTTCCAAAAGCCCCGCTGAGGTAGAGATTGGGAGTGAGTTTGTATAATAAACTTCCCGAAGAACGGAAACTATCAAGATCACCACTTCTAGAGATGTATTCGTAACCAAAAGACAATCGGTCAAACTCCAACTCGGCCTTTAGTCCTACATCAACTGCATTAAAGGTAGTAGTGTTGATCTCGTCATTTAAGTATCTAAAAAACCCGTAAATATTTATATAGTTGGCTCCATAATTTCCTCGACCCATGGGTTGGGCATAAGCTGCGGTCAACCATACACCAAATCGATTATTTGCAGCACTTTGGTAACGGTCATTGATATATTGGGCATTATAGGCAATAGCACCGTCAAGGGCAAAAACGGGTTTGATAGCTAGTGCATCATATACTTCTTTTGCGCTTGAGAGATTTTTGGCCTCAATATAGGCTTGTAATTCTTTTTCAAATTGTGGTTTATTTGAGGTGGCAAGTTCACTTTTGCCAGGGAGCGCCATGAACTCATTAAACAGAAGGAGTTTTTCTTTAAGTATGCATTCATTGTAGGCATTGGCATCGATCAATCTTTTGATATCTTCGGGATGCTTGTACTCAAAAATGGTGGCTCTCGCCCCAATGGCAATATTTTGGATCGAATCCATGCCCGAGCTATAGGCCACCGAAATATTTGCAAATCGAAGCCCAGAAAAATAATTCTGTTTGTTGTAGTATACTCCTGCTGCCTGTTCTATTCTTTCTATACCTCTCATTTTTAAGGCGGTTAAGGCTTTTGGTTTGGTATACCAAAAAGGCGTGAATTCTAAGGCAATATTATCAAGCACACCATCCTCAAAGTCTTGTAATAATTGAATGCCAAAAGCCTTGGGCGAATCTGGACGCTCAATGATAGAAGGTGCCTTGTCCAGAAGTACAAAGGCAGGAGCATTAGGAATGGAAGCCCTGTCGAAAGTGATGGGATTTTGTCCTTGAACAGCTATAAAAGAGAATAAGACTAATAGGAGTAAGAAAGCATTTTTCATAACATGCGAATGGGTTTTTTAATAAAGATGTTTTCATGATCTCCAATAACAAACCAGTTGGATTTATTGGAGGCAAGTAGTTTCTTTCCCTCTGGCCCACCCTCAATAGCATAGGTCACCCTAATCATATCTATGGCCTGTTTTCGATTTTCTGGAAGTATCGTGGTAAGGTCTATGGCGGTTGTTAGCTCTAACACCGATCCTTTTAGCAATTTATTGATCCCTACTTTGGAAGGTGGAATATTACCGCCAAAATTAGCTGGAGATTCTAAGGTTTGTACTCCATCTACAAAAACCAGGCTTGCTGCGTCACCCGGACTAATTACCCAAATGGTTACTTTTATCTGTTTATTGCTCTGATCGGTTTTATAAGAACTCATTTTTTGTTGTTTAATTTAGTTGACTTTGGCTATGCGACTGCCTATGGAGTGATACCATTCCCGTTGGTTTAGACCTTGAATTTCTTGTACTGCCCGTGGCTTAAAAAACCGAGTGATCACATTTTGAACGCGCCCGTTGTTTAGAAAAAAGGCGTGCCAGTCTGTCATTAAAAAACGTCCATCGGCCCATGTTTCCAATTTTCTACTTTTGACCTTGAGCGTAAGGATACTGTCTTTAAAAGCAATACCGCTAGCATGGGGTACCGTACCATCGCCATCTCCCTCTGCCTGTGGGTGATCAAAGTCAAAAAAGTTGACCACGTGATCTACTTTATCTTTAATTACAATATTGACCCGGGTGGGCTCTCCTGTTCCGACAATCACGAGTAATTTATCTTTTAACTCCTTATTTTTTACTTGATGGAAATCATAAATAAAATCATTCTCATCTCTTACGGCTCCCATGTGGTTTAAACGCATTCTAATAAGGGACTGTTTGGCAATGGTATCTTTGCGAGTAGCATTAGGCACATGTTGCCAATAAGTGTCAAAGTTGGCATAATCAAATTGCTGTTGTCTAGCCGTATTTTTAAAGGTATAGGCGCCAGGGTAGACGGGAAGCAGCTCATAGATGGAAGGAAAGGTTCGCGCAATTTTTCGAAAATCGTCACTACTATTAAATAATCGCGATTTGCCGGCAACCAGATTAAAAGTGCTTTCAATAGAGCCCAAAAAAGGTGGTACGCTAAAGATCGCTTTATTGACCACAGCGTTGATGTTATCTTCGTTGCCCAAAAGTTTAAAATAACTGCTTACTACCAGACAACCCATAGAGTGGGTGAGAAAGTTAAAACTGTTGATATTGAGTTTATCCTTTAACTTGTTTACGTATTGCTCTAGCTTATGTGCGGTTTCCATATTGCTTTTGCGCCAGTCGTACCCAAATATAAACACCCGATATCCCAAGCTTCTCAAGTAGTTCACAATCTCAGAATAGGCAAGATTTTCGACATCGGCGCGCTCTACTATCATTTCTATTTCGGCATCGCTACTGCCGTCTCTTTGTAATGCCAGCTTGGTGATATTGCTAAAATTTTTCTTGACACCGCTCCAGATTACCTGAAAGTCTTTTTCATTGGTGTTAAATAGTTTGGTGCCCTGAATCCCAGGCACCAAGATGATAGGTCGCTTTCTAATAGTAGCCATATGTTTGGTTTTTAGCATTTTAAAGATAGGGCTTTCGCCAAAACTGAATACCAGCCATTTGCCCCAATTGAGAATTTGGGAAAATTTTACAGGTCTGTATTCTGCTGATTTTTTGACTGCATTGTATCTTTAAATTATGAAAAAGAAACCAGATCAAGTTGTTTACAATGAGGAAAAAGAGCGCTACGAAGCAGCACTCACGCCTTATGCTACTAATCTTGGAGCACCCGCCATACTAACAGACGATGTAACCTCTTGGAAAAATTCAAATATTTCTAAAGTCAATCATCAATTTAAGACAGAATACGAAACCTTAAAGGCGCAATACGATGCAATGATGGAGCAGTTCGAATATAACAATCTCATCTACTCTGCCAAGTTTTCTTTTGAACCTATCGTAGGTAAAATATATCATCTTTATCGCTCTTCTGAGGGCAATCCATTTTTGTCTTTAATTGCCCCGGACGAGTGTCATTGGGATTATGTGGGCACCTTTGTTTTAAACAGTGATAAAGTTTGGGAGAAACAGTCCTAACGCTCCATTTGCAATAGGCGATAAATAAGGACCGCCGTACGCTTTGTTAACATTTCTATTGTATTAATGTTTACCGTTTCCTTAGGCGTGTGCGCTCCAGTACCCATAGTTCCAAGACCATCGAGACAAGCTACATATTCGGCTACGAAAGATACATCGGCGGCGCCGCGTTTGCCTGGGTCATAGGCCACTACTTCGGGTTGCCCCAAATCCTGGCTCACTTTAGAAAGTACTTCTAACAAGGCGTAATTTTCGGGGGTGGGTTTCATAGCTGGATAACTGTCCTGAAAAGCAATTTTGGCCGAGGTTTGCGGTAAGTTGTTTGCTACTATAGTACGCATTTTTGCTCGAGCTCTTTCTTTTTGTTCTTCTGAAATAAACCGAAGCCCTCCTTGGACATAGGCGGTTTGAGCAACAACATTGCCTTTGCCAAAAATACTTCCTTTGCTTTGGGCGGCCTCAAGATCCATAGTAGTACCTCCTAGTAGCATACCAGGATTAAAACTAAGTAATTCGTCTCCTCGCACTTCGTTGTAGAATTGATGAAGGATACGTGCCATTTCAAAATTAGCCCCAGCACCTACGCTTTCGCGAAATATACCAGATGAGTGCGCTCTTTTGCCAGTTACAGTAACATTCCAATTACTAGAACCTCTACGAGCTACGGTAGCATTATCAAAGCCTGTAGATGTCTCAAAACCTAGAGCTATATCAGAGCTTTTGGCTGCATCTATCAAATCCTTTCTACTTATAGCGATTGGTTTTCCTGTGCTTTCTTCATCACCAGTGAAGGCTACGGTGATTTGAGCATCCTTTAGTAAACCATTTTCGCGCAATGCTTTTAACGCATAAAGGACTACTACATTGCCACCTTTCATATCATTGGCGCCTGGACCTTTAGCGATAGAATCATTAATCATTTCAAAGGTTTGAAACTCGCTATCTGCCTCAAAGACGGTGTCTAGGTGTCCAATAAGTAAAAGCCTTTTGCCTTTATCGCCACGTGTTCGTGCAAAGAGATGTCCTGCTCTTTGCATTTCTGAAGGCATTTCAATCCATGATGTTTCAAATCCTATATTTTCAAAAGCCGAAGAAAACGCATCGCCCACTGTCTTAACCCCTTTTACATTTAGCGTACCACTATTGATATTAACTACCTTTTCTAAGAAGGCTATAGCATCTGCATTATTGTTACCTACAGTCTGGAGTAGTTCTTTTTCTGTTGTAGAAAGTGTTTGTGAAGAGGCTACCCATGAAAAGGAACTTAAGCACAATATAGTGAGCAATAGTATCCTGTAAGTAAAGCGATTTGACTGAAAAACCATCATGATTAAAAATAAATTAAATAAATATGCAGTCAAAAGGTAGGAATTTTTGAAATAGGATTGTTTTACAGATAGAAAATACAACAACAGACTTTTTAAATCCTACTAAAAAATGTTACTGTGTTAGCTTTTGGAATTTGCATTCCCAACATGCATGTACTTAACCTAGTGTAATTGCAATGATGTCAACTTCGGCTACTCGAGTAGCAGCATCATTGTCTATTTTAAACCCATCAATTCGTGTTTGCATTGATGGGTTTTGTTTTACAAAATTCATCTGCTGTGTTTATTAGAGAAAATAATGCATAAAAAAAGCACCACATTGCTGTAGTGCTTTTGCTAAGCTTGCTCCCCCACTAAGACTCGAACTTAGGACCCTCTGATTAACAGTCAGATGCTCTAACCAACTGAGCTATGGAGGAGTGTTTTGCTTTTAGCGGTTGCAAATATAGGTTGTTTTTTTAATTGGTAAAATAAAAACAGCAGTTTTTTGAAGTTTTTTCTTTAAAAATGCTGCGATATTTTTTTCAAATGATTAATTGTGATCATTACCAGGAATTTAGCGTTGTACCCAATTGATAGCAAATAAAAAGTATTAACTACCGCACTCTGGTTGCAAACAAAAAAAGCCTTTCCTAACAGGAAAAGCTTCTCATCGGATTCAACTACAAATCCTACCACGTGAGACGTGGCCAACACAACATCTTTTTGCTTTACATCTTGCTGTAAAAACAAAAAGCCCACGGACTGTGGGCTTTTTTGCGGTCTGGACGGGACTCGAACCCGCGACCCCCTGCGTGACAGGCAGATATTCTAACCAGCTGAACTACCAGACCGTTGCGCTGTTGCGGGTGCAAATATACACGCTCTTTTTCTTTGTGCAAACCTTTTTTTAAAAAAATTACACAAATTTTTGACGTTCTACTAGAAATGTTGTCAAGATAGGGTGGAAGCCCTTTTCAATTTCGGCTGGGATATACTTTATGCGGTATTGTGCACACTTGAGTTGCAGGTTTTTAAAGTAGGTTTGAACCGCCGAAGTGTAAATATCCCTTATTGAATCGGCGTAGAGGTTGACCTGTGCTCCAGTCTCTACATCGACGTATTTTTTAGGTGTATTAGAAAAGTCAAAGTTATATTCTTTGGTCTTGCTATAAGTGTGAAAGAGAATCACCTCGTGTTTATTATATTTTAAATGTTGCAAGGCTTCAAATAGGGCTTCTTGTTCAACATCACTTTGAAACATATCCGAAAAAAGAAATACCAACGAACGTCGCTTTAATTTTTCGGCTATCAGATGCAGGTGTTTATAGGTGTCTGTTTGACGAGCCGCCGCTTGGCTATTTGCTTTCGCGAAAGCTGGATCTAACAACCCATTAAGGGTATCTAAAAGCATATGGTGGTGTCTATCGCTGCCCTTTTCACCTACATAATATTCATAAGTATCACTGTATATACTCATTCCAACCGCATCGCGCTGCTTTTTCATCAAATTCATAATGGCGGCACTGGCGAGAGCTGCAAAACTGATTTTATTTAGGTTGGAGATATTATACGCTTTGACCTCGGGATAATGCATCGAGCTACTATTGTCGAGAATGAGGTGACAACGCAGATTGGTTTCCTCTTCATAACGTTTGGTATACAGCCTATCCGTTTTGGCGTAGAGCTTCCAATCGATATGCTTGGTGCTCTCTCCCGTATTGTACACTTTGTGCTCTGCAAATTCTGCAGAAAACCCATGAAAGGGACTTTTGTGCATCCCAGAAATAAAGCCCTCTACCACCTGACGTGCTAGTAATTCTAGATTTCCAAAGCCTGAGCTCTTATTTAATTCTTGTTGAATATCCATAGGCAGGAAGGCATCCCTTTTGATGTGAGTTGGTGTTCAATTTTGTCCAAATATTAGCTCGTTCTAGACCAAAGCAAGAACACCAGTCCACCTTAGAACACCGATAAATAAAGCGGTGGCAAGACCTCCGATGAGTAGTAGCCAGTTCCAATGGTAAAATCTTGCATTGGTACTGGCCTTTTTACTTAAGCTTTTGCCATTCATTTGGAGCACTGCTCTGTGTAAGAGTAGCACTACCGTTGCAAAAAAGACGATAGCTACCATAAAGATAAGTTCCATACTAATTGTGTTTTATATCTCTTATACCTGCACCTATCGCAAAAATAAAAGATGATTATCCTTGAAAAACCCCGTCAACAATGCCGTAGTCAACAGATTCTTCGGCACCCATCCAATGATCTCTCTGGAAATCTTTCATCACCTTATCAAAAGACTGCCCGCAATTATCGGCAAGAATCTGGGCGCTTAATTCTTTTGTTTTTACAATTTCCTGAGCGGTAATTTCTATATCACTTGCCTGTCCTCGAGCTCCACCAGAAGGCTGATGTATCATTACACGGGCATGAGGTTGTATAAATCGTCGACCCTTTTCTCCGGCCGATAATAGTATAGATCCCATACTGGCTGCCAGCCCAGTACATATTGTAGATACCGGACTTTTAATTATTTGTATCGTATCATACATCGAAAATCCAGCAGTCACATATCCTCCTGGACTATTGATAAAAAGTTGTATTTCGTCATTGCTTATACTGTCTAAGTAGAGCAATCGGTCTACTACGTGTTTTGCACTTTTATCATCTACTTGTCCCCATAGAAAAATTCTTCGATCCTGGAGTTGTTGATGATCAATAGCGTCTTGTACTTTTGTTTTCTTTTCCATATAAAAATCCAGTTTCTGGATGTAATTTCAGGGCATCAATACCAATGCTACCTTTTGTTAAACTGTCTCAATACACAATGGCATCACTTACTATTGAGATACGCACTATTTAAGTGTGCAGATAGCAGTACACCTATTGTCTGAGGTAGTTAAAAATAAAAAAGGTTTGGCACTACACCAAACCTTTTCAATTATCTTAAGACCTGAGCCTATAATAATCCGTCTATTGCCTCTGTATATACATTTTTTGGAGCAACTCCTACTTGACGTCCAACAACTTCTCCGTCTTTAAACATCAAAACTGTAGGGATATTACGTACACCGTATTTGGCCGCAAATTCTTGATTTGCATCAACGTCAACTTTTCCAACTACTGCTTTTCCTTCGTACTCTCCAGAAATTTCTTCGATAACTGGACCAACCATACGACATGGGCCACACCAAGCTGCCCAAAAATCTACTAATACAGGCTTATCGCTTTTTAATACTGTTTCTTCAAATGTCGCATCTGTTATTTCTAATGCCATAACTATATATTTAAATTGTTTTTTTTTGTTTTAATGTACAAACTTAGTCAAATATTTTGCCAAAGCTTACACCCCTTGTATCAACTTTGGTTATAGCGTCATTCACTGTCATAATGACGTTGATCATTTCTGATGACATAATAACCACGCTATTTCATTTTGTCAGGTAGCTCGCAAGTTTGCTTTCGCGAAAGCAAACTAAGGCTCAAAATCTAAATGTATGCAGAGACTTCTACAGTTAGCCTTTACACTAGTGCACTATTGCAGCTACTTAACGCCTGCTACCAAAAACTTGCAACGCAAAATACAGTAAGGTAGCTAAAGAGCCAATAGCCGCAACTACATAGGTTCTAGCAGCCCATTTTAAGGCATCTTTGGCGCCAGCGTATTCTTCTCTAGTTACCATTTGTTCACGCTCTAGCCAGGCTAGCGCTCGATTGGAAGCGTCGTACTCTACGGGTAGCGTAATAAAGCTAAATAGGGTCTGCATGGCGTAGAGCAGTAGCCCAATAAGAGCAACAGTACCGCCTATGGAGGTGGTAGCCATTAGCATAAGCCCACCCAAAATGACCCAGGTAGACATCCTAGAAGAGATACTGACCACGGGTACCAAAGCCGAACGCATTTTTAGCCAATTATAAGCGGTAGCATGCTGTATGGCGTGACCACATTCGTGGGCTGCGACAGCAGCGGCGGCGGCATTGCGCTGCTCGTAAACTGCTTCGCTCAAATTAACTGTCTTATTGGCTGGATTGTAATGGTCTGTAAGCTGACCTTGCACTGATACCACTTTGACATCTCTGATGCCATTGTCTAGCAACATTTTTTCTGCAATCTGACGACCAGAAAGCCCATTACTCAAGCGTACTTTAGAATAATAATTAAATTTACTTTTGAGCTTGCTGCTCACTAAGCCACTTATTAAAGCAATGGCTACGCCCAATATGGTATATCCCCAATATCCCGTTAACATGTTTTACTTTTTTATTGCTTTAAAAATACGAAGATTAAAAGGAAGGCCTGTGTCTTATCTCATTCATTAATAACGCTAAGACCTATATTTAAGGATAAACACAATCAAGAGCAAAGATGAGATGATGGTAATGCCGTTAGCCAGAATCATTGAAATACTATCGATATAAATCCCATAGATAAACCATAACACTATGCCTGCAAAGAATATGGAGAACATCGGGAGGGATAATCCAGATACATCTTTGGTTTTCCAAGTCTTATACACCTGCGGCAAAAATGCGGAGGTTGTTAAGCCAGCAGCTATGAGTCCAAGAATCTCTATCGGGTCAATTTCCATGATTTCTATATCGATCATTTAAGGTAGCTAACGCCCTTAACCTACCAGGTTTACAATTTTCCCTGGAACAATAATTACCTTCTTGGGTGTGCGGCCATTGAGATACATTTTTGTTTTTTCATGAGCCATGACAACTTGTTCAATTTCATCTTTACTCATATCCAAAGGCAATTCTAAGGTAAATTTCATTTTACCATTAAATGAAATGGGATAATTCTTAGTGCTCTCAATCAAGTGTTTGTCATCAAAGAGAGGGAAAGCCTCATTGGCAATAGATTGAGAATGCCCTAGTTTGGCCCATAATTCTTCAGCGATATGAGGCGCATATGGCGAAATCAATACCGCAAGCGGCTCTAAAATGGCTCGCGATTGACACTTTTGAGCTGCAAGCTCGTTAGTAGCAATCATAAAAGTAGACACCGAGGTATTAAAACTAAAGGATTCGATATCGTCCTGTACTTTTTTAATCGTTTTGTGCAACGTCTTAAGGTTGTCTTTTGTAGGCTGGGCATCACTTACTTCAAAGCTATTGTTATCACCAGAGTGAAAGAGCTTCCAAAACTTCTTCAAGAAGTTGTGCACCCCGGTAATTCCTGCCGTATTCCAGGGTTTAGATTGCTCTAACGGGCCCAAAAACATCTCATACATTCGCAAAGTATCTGCTCCATACTGGGAACATATGTCATCGGGATTGACCACATTAAATTTAGACTTTGACATTTTTTCTACCTCGCGATTCACCTTAAACACAGCTTCGGCTTGACCGTGAGCGTCATTATTGGGATCGTATATTTCGTGGTTTTCTAAAACAAATTGAGCGTCTTTAAACTCTTGACGCCATGCCATACATTTTTGAATATCTAACTCATTGGAAGTATTGACCATAGAGACATCAACGCGAATAGGCTGATAATCATCATTGTCTTTTAAGATGCCATGTGAGATATAAGTATTGCTATCATTCTTGCGATAGATGATGGCACTTTCTCCCAAGATCATCCCTTGATTGATCATTTTTTGGAAGGGCTCATCAACAGGCACAAGACCGCGATCGTATAAAAACTTTACCCAAAAGCGGGCATAGAGCAAATGACCTGTTGCGTGTTCCGATCCTCCAATGTATAAATCGACATTTTTCCAATAATCAAGTGCCTCTTCGGATGCAAAAATCGTATCGCGCTTAGCTTTTTCCATATATCTGAAAAAATACCAACTACTACCTGCCCAACCTGGCATAGTGTTGAGCTCTAGCGGAAATACGGTTTTATGATCTATCAAACCATTAGAAACCACTTTATTTTTAGTGCTGTCCCATGCCCAGTTTTCGGCGCGTCCCAGAGGAGGCTCACCTTCTTCTGTAGGCAGGTATTTTTCAACCTCAGGAAGCGTGATAGGCAAGTGCTCTTGAGCAATCATTTCGGGTATGCCATCCTTAAAGTACACAGGGAAAGGCTCTCCCCAATAACGTTGCCTGCTAAAAACTGCATCACGCAAGCGGTAATTGGTTTTGCCTCTTCCAGCTCCTATCTTCTCAAGTTCAAAAATCGCAAGTTTTACGGCCTTTTTATACGGCAAACCATTTAGAAAGTCTGAATTAGCGATAATTGTACCCGCTTTGTCTGCATAAGCTTGTTCTGAAATATCAACCCCTTGAAAAACATTGGGTATAGGTAGGTCAAAATGTTTGGCAAAATCATAATCTCTCTGGTCGCCACAAGGCACGGCCATAACGGCTTCAGTTCCATACCCTGCCAGAACATAATCACCTATCCAGATTGGGATGGGCTCTTGACTAAATGGGTGCAGGGCATAAGCTCCTGTAAACACCCCACTAATAGACTTTACATCGGCCATGCGTTCGCGTTCTGAGCGCTTGGCTGTGGCCTGTATATAATCTTGTACGGCTTGCTTTTGTTCTGGAGTGGTAATGCGTTCTACCAATTCATGCTCTGGTGCTAGCGTCATAAAGCTCACCCCAAAAATGGTATCAGGTCGAGTAGTAAAAACATCGATATGCGCATCGTGATCCTGTAAATTAAAACTTACAGTCGCACCCACAGATTTTCCAATCCAATTGCGCTGTGTCTCCTTAATCGATTCGCTCCAATCAATCTTTTCCAGACCTTGCAACAAGCGTTCGGCATAGGCCGAGATACGCATCGACCATTGGGTCATTTTCTTACGAATCACAGGGTGTCCACCACGTTCAGAAACGCCATTGATGATCTCATCATTGGCCAATACAGTTCCTAAGGCTGGACACCAATTTACTTCGGTTTCTGCGAGAAAGGTCAAGCGGTATTTGAGTAAGATTTCTTGCTGTTGTTTGCTGTCAAAACCAGCCCACTGCTCTGCTGTAAATAAAGGGGTATCATCGTCACAGGCGGCATTAATATTGCTATTCCCCGCTTTCGCGAAAGCGCTAACCAGACTTTCTATTGACTCTGCCTTATTGGTGGTGAAGTTATACCACGAATGAAATAGCTCAGTAAATATCCACTGCGTCCATTTGTAATAATTTGGATCTGAGGTACGCACCTCACGACTCCAATCAAAAGAGAACCCAATGGCATCGAGCTGTTTGCGATATCTGGCAATATTATCTCTGGTGGTGATGGCCGGGTGTTGCCCAGTTTGAATGGCGTACTGCTCTGCCGGCAGCCCAAAAGAATCGTAGCCTTGTGGGTGAAGAACATTAAATCCTTGATGACGTTTAAAACGCGCATAAATATCACTGGCAATATAACCTAGTGGATGCCCTACATGCAGTCCGGCCCCCGAAGGATAGGGAAACATGTCGAGTACATAAAATTTGGGTTTATCGCTTTGGTTTGCTGCTTCAAAAGTGCCGTTTTCTGACCAATATTTCTGCCATTTGGCTTCAATTTCGTTGAAATGATATTTCATGATATACTGTCCTATGCGTTGTTTAAGGCTACGGCTTAATTATCCTATATAACGAGCTACCATCTTGGATAAGGCCATTTTAAGGCGGCAAATTTACGATTTTTAAAGAAGACAAGGACCATTCTAGAATCCTTATTCTTGCCGGAATGGTCGCTAGCTTCAAAAATTACCTACTTGCGCTATCTTTTAAAGGGGTAGCTCCAAGGGGGAGTATCGGTATCAAAATATATTCAGATCCTAATAATACACACCAGTGTAAGAAGTTTGGGTATACTTGCGTTATCCAACTAATTCATGTGCCTTGTACGCCCAAAAAAGCCTGCCAGATAATTATGCGGTTGGTAGCACATGATTTTATACTTTTACAACTTTAGTTGTAGCATATGGCATTATCTTTTGAAAAATATCAAAAACGCAAATTGATCACTTCTTATTTTTCGGTGGTGGTTAGTATTGCCTTGGTGTTGTTTCTGCTTGGGCTTTTGGGAATGTTGGTACTGAACACCAAAAAAGTAGCCGATTATTTTAAAGAAAATGTTCCTGTAGGTATCTTTTTTAAAGACACGGCCAAAGAAGTTGAAATGAAGCAATTAGAGAAAAGTCTCGCCTTGGCAGAGTATACCAAATCGATAGTGTTTGTCTCCAAAGAACGTGCTGCCGAAATTCACTCTGAAGAATTGGGTGAAAATTTTGTAGAAACGGTAGGCGAGAACCCCTTGATGAACAGCATAGATCTCAATCTCAATGCCGATTTTGTCTCTACAGAAAAAGTAGCTGAGATCGCTGCCGAAATATCTTCCAAAGACTTTGTAGAAGAAGTGTCTTACAGTCAGCCTTTGATCACACTGCTCAATGATAATATCAAAAAAATTAGTCTTTGGGTACTTGTCATAAGTGGGGTATTCACCTTTATTGCTGTGCTTTTGATCAATAGTTCGATTAGATTATCGGTCTATGCCAAACGCTTTACCATAAAAACCATGCAGATGGTAGGGGCCACCAAACGTTTTATAAGACGTCCCTTTATTTGGAAAAGTGTTAGGTTGGGTATCATAGGAGCTGTTATTGCTATGATAGGAATGGCCGCTGTATTGTATTATCTCAATAAGACCTTTCCAGAATTACAATTATTGGACGACCCACTTCTTTTAGGCGGTTTGTTTGGATTGATATTGGTCTTAGGCATTTTTATCTCTTGGCTCAGTACTTTTTTTGCGACACAACGCTTTTTAAATTTGCGTACAGACGATTTGTATTATTAGCCATTATTTGGCCGCCACAAAGGCTTGATGAAAACATTTTTTAAAAGGTTGCAAACCAAAACAGACCTATTGGCGTTTATAATGAAGAAGACAAATGATTGCAACAAAAGCCTTGCATAAATGGCCCTGCTAGATCGTTTAGGCTTTTAAATAAAAATGTAACTTTGTGTTTATAGAATTTGAGGCTTTATAGAGCTTGGAATACTTTAAAATCGTGGTTGTAGCAAACCACCCTTATCTTATGGGAGAACAAAAACGAAAAGAAATAAAAAAGCAGCAAACCGAATTTATTTTTGGAAAAAAGAATTATAAGTGGATGCTTATAGGTTTGGGGATAATCGCTCTTGGTTTTATTTTAATGTCTGGCGGTGGGTCTGATAACCCAGAGGTATTTAATCCAGAAATCTACTCTTGGCGACGTATTCGTTTGGCACCAGCGGTCATCCTTCTCGGATTTGGGATAGAGGTGTATGCTATCTTGCTCAATCCAAATACTTCAAAGTAGGGTCAATTCTATTTTACTAACCTATCTTTGCGGCTATGAATAATCTAGACGCCTTACTACTTGGAATTATCCAGGGCCTTACCGAATTTTTACCTGTTTCTTCCAGTGGTCATCTCGAATTGGGTAAAGCTATATTAGGGGATACTTCGGTGCCAGAAGAAAGCCTGATGTTTACTGTTGTGGTGCATTTTGCGACCGCCTTGAGTACCATAGTGGTATTTAGAAAAGACATACTTGATATCATAAAAGGTTTGTTTTCCTTTAGGTGGAATGAAGAAACTCAATTTTCGGTAAAAATTATTTTGTCGATGATCCCTGCTGTAATTATTGGATTGTTTTTTGAAGAAGAATTGGAGTCGCTCTTTGGGAGCAATATTCTTCTGGTAGGTTGTATGCTCATTGTTACAGCTCTCTTGTTGTGGCTGGCCGATAAGGCCAAAAACACCAATAAAAAAGTATCTTATACCAATGCTGTAGTTATTGGGATTGCGCAGGCTGTAGCTATGATTCCTGGAATATCGCGAAGCGGTGCAACAATTTCGACTTCTGTCCTATTAGGAAATGATAAAGGCAGGGCAGCGCGTTTTTCATTCTTAATGGTGATCCCTTTAATTTTGGGTAAAATAGCCAAAGACATCACAGACGGTGCATTAACCACAGACGCCGGTAATATCTCGGTGTTATTAATAGGTTTTGCCGCCGCCTTTATTGCTGGTTTGATAGCCTGTACATGGATGATTAAACTGGTTAAGCAGAGCAAATTGACTTATTTTGCGCTTTATTGTCTCTTGGTAGGGCTTATCGCCATAGGATATACTTTTTTATATAATTAATCATGTTAGAGGCTCAGGATTATAAAGATGGCCAGGTGCTACTATTTGACAAACCTCTAGAGTGGAGTTCTTTTCAGCTGGTGAACAAGGTGCGCTGGTTAATTCGAAAAAATCTCGAGATCAAAAAAATCAAGGTGGGTCATGCAGGAACTTTAGATCCTTTGGCTAGTGGTCTTATGATTATTTGTACGGGAAAGTTTACCAAACGCATTAACGAATTTATGGGTCAGGCCAAGACGTATACGGGCACTTTTTTTCTGGGAGCTACCACGCCTTCTTACGATTTGGAGACTGAGGTCAATCAGGAATTTCCTATTGCGCATATTACCAATGAGGCTATACACGCTTTCGCGAAAGCGAATACAGGTATTATACAGCAACGCCCACCTGTATTTTCGGCATTAAAAAAGGATGGTAAGCGCTTATACGAATATGCCAGAGCGGGTGAGGCCGTTAATATTCCTTTGCGAGAAACCGAAATCCACAGTTTTGAAATCACGAGAATTGAGCTTCCTGAAGTCGATTTTAAAGTGAGCTGTAGTAAGGGTACTTATATCCGATCCTTAGCTCATGATTTTGGACAGGGCCTGGGAAGTGGTGCTCATCTCACCGCTTTGCGAAGAACCAAAATAGGTGATTTTGACGTAGATAATGCGCAAAGCATTTCTGACTTTGAAGCGGGTTTTACAACCTCCAAAGACAAGAATTAAGCAGTAAATCCTATTTTTTTGATTATTTTAGGTCGATTATGAAGTTGAGCCCCCAAGATAAAGCCCTATTGATCACATTTGGTGGTGCGAGTATGTTGATACTGGTATTCTTCTTTTTGGGTGTCAAACCCTATCAAGACAAAATACCCGAAGCCTATTTTGAAATACCCGTGCTGGCCGAGGCCTTAGAACCCGAAAAGGAAAATCTGCCCAAACCAACAAGAGAACAACCGAGCACACGCTCGAGTCAGATTACCCATCAGGCTTATGACAGCCGTGCCTTGCGCGATGAGTCAAAGTCGCTTTTTGAAGAAGAAGACGAAATCAGAAAAGCCATAGAGGCACAACAATTAGGGAGCGTGGAGGCTCTAAATGCCGAAAATGAAGCTTTACTAAAACAGCATCAAAAAGAACTTGCAGAGGCGCTTGCTAAAAAACGTGAGCAAATCGCAGCTCAAATTGAGGCCAGAGAAGCCGCTCGAAATAAGAAAAAAGGGAATCGATTAAGCACGGTATCTTATGATTTGGAAGGGAGACAGGCTATTCGTATTCCCAACCCAGTCTATACTTGTGATGCTCGTGGTGTCATCGTGATAGATATCACAGTGAATGCCAATGGAAGTATCACTAAAATGGATTATAATAAGAAGAGTTCTACCTCTTCAAACGGTTGTTTGATTGATCAGGCCTTAACGTATGTAGAAAACGCTTATTTTGACGCTGCATCAATCCAAATACAAAAAGGAAGTATTACTTTTAATTTTCAAGGTTAATCATTGGAGTAATCCTATAAGATCACTGGCGATGTCCTGCCCTCGGTCTTTGGTGTACCACAGTTGTAAATCTTGTTTAAATTGTGGCGTAAGACTACCGTGTTCTTCTTTATATAAATCAACGAGTTTAGTAGCTTGTGAAGGTCTTGGACCCCACTCTCCAATGATGGACTGCTGTTTAGGATCAAAAGCAATTAATTTTGGGATTGACCTTCCGCCTCGGTACAAAAATGCATCCATGAGCTCGAGATTTTCGTCTCTAAAAACGATTTTTAAATCTATTAGCGGGTTTAGACTAGCTATTTTATGCATCATAGGCAAACTCTGAGCCGCATCACCACACCAAGTTTCTGTTAGTACAAGCCATATAACAGCTTTGTCGTAGGCCTTGATCTGGGCAATCTGAGCCTCGCTTAATTTTAAGGTTTTATCCAGACGTTTCATACGCCGCTGATTGAGCATCGTATATTGGGCCAATGCTTCGGTTTGAACTGGGCCAGAGGTACTGTTTTGTTCGGCCTGTAGATCAATTATTGTGCGATACGCTTTGTAGCTTATGGCCTTATCTAGGACAGCGGCTACTTTTTGTTCTTTTGTGAGTTGTTCCATAGAAATCATGTGGCTTTAAGTCGAAACCTTCTAAAATTACTTACTATCTTTCTCTGTGTAAAAATACCACTTCTCAAATGACTAAACACAGATGCGGTTGGTGTGTAGGTGATACCTTGTATGAAACCTATCACGATAAGGAATGGGGTGTCCCTTTAAAAGATGACAATAAACTCTTTGAATTTTTGTTGTTGGAAACTTTTCAGGCTGGGTTGAGCTGGATAACAATTTTGAAAAAACGCGAAAACTTTAGAGTTGCTTTTGACCAATTTGATTACAAGAAAATAGCCCACTACAATCAAGACAAAATTGCGGCTCTTAGACAGGATGCCGGCATCATTCGAAATCGCTTAAAGATCGAAAGTGCAGTGGTAAACGCCCAGCGATTTCAAGATATCCAAAAAGAATTTGGCAGCTTTTCTAATTATATCTGGGGTTTTGTAAACCATACTCCCATTCAAAACCGGTATGCCCATTATAGCGATGCTCCGGCCAACACGGCTTTGAGCGATCAAATCTCAAAAGATTTAAAAAAACGGGGGTTTAAGTTTGTAGGCAGCACAGTGATTTATGCCACTATGCAAGCTATAGGAATGGTCAATGATCACGAGCTTAATTGCTTTAGACATCAGCAAGTAAAAGAGCTGTCTTCATAGTAATCACTGCAAATAGGTCAAAAATTTGGATCTGGAAATTTCGTATGCGCCAAGGCTCTCTAGGTGTGGAGTATGCATTTGACAATCAATCAAACGATATTTCTCCTGGCTAAGCTTTCGCGAAAGTGCAATAAAAGCGAGCTTACTGGCATTGGAATGTTTTGAAAACATACTCTCACCACAAAAGACCCCTTTAGCTTTAAGATCTACACCGTAGAGTCCGCCTACAAGTTGTTGCTTATCCCATACCTCTACCGATACAGCCCTGCCCATTTGATGTAACTCAGTATAAGCGCTTTTGATGGCCTCTGTAATCCATGTACCTTCTTGATGAGGTCTGGGTGATTTTTGACAATGGGCAATAACCCCAGAAAAATCTTGATTGAAGGTAACCCGTAAATGCGTTTTAACCATAAACCTCTTCATCGATTTTGACACGTGAACTTGTTCTGGAGTAACCACCATGCGAGGATCTGGAGACCACCACAAAATGGGTTGCCCTTCGCTATACCAAGGAAAAATACCGCGATTATAGGCATGTAATAACCAATTGGGCGCAAGACTTCCCCCTATTGATAGCAACCCTTCTTCATCGGCGTATTGAGGATCTGGAAACCAGGGTTCTTCAGCCCCTTGATGTTTATCTGGCAGTTCAAACATAGGGCTAAGGTATTTGATTTTTTTAGACTAAACCATCTTTTTACCTCTCGCTACTAGGGCAAGCCATCGACTTTTGTATTTTCTAAAATACACCGATCCTAAACCACCTACTATTGCTGCGGCAAGCCCCACTAGAGTATAAAATACTGGCATTTGGTTATCAGAAACCCCAAATAGAGGAGGGAGACGTGTCAGAATTTCGGCCATAAGGGCACTATAAAGCCCAATGACACTCCAGTACATAAAGCTAAAATGATAATGTAGATAGGTGCTTTTGGGTCTTTTAAGCCACATAGGCAGCATTCCGCCTATCAAAGTTAGACTGCTTATTACCGAAAACCAATGCAGAATACCAAATTTACCGTGCAAATTGTACAGCATAAAGGAAGTAGCGAGCAACACCAGCATACTCACCGCATACACATAGCCTATTTGTTTGTGTTTTTTACTCCCCTTGGCAACGGCAAGCACATAAGTTCCTGTGGCAAGCGCTATTATAGAAGTGATAAAATGAAGTAACCCAATCTGACCTGAAAGCATCCTTTTATTTTTACTTCAAATATGAAGGATTAGCCCACCTTTATCAATAATAAATGACTCAACTGTCATTTTTACGATCTCAGCTGTAGTGGTGATTTTTAGTAAAACAGCAACAGTCCAGCAATAAATACAAGGGCGCCAACTAGCATGAGTATCAAGGTATAAGGTAAAATCTCCTTGGCTTTTAATTTGGTAATACCCAATAGCGGTAATGCCCAGAAGGGTTGGAGCATATTGGTGATTTGATCGCCATAGGCCATAGCCATAATTGCTTTGGGAAGCGGTACCCCTAAGCTATAGGCGCTTTCAATGATAATGGGACCTTGAATGGCCCATTGACCGCCTCCACTAGGAACAAATACATTTACGATACCTGCACTAATAAAGGTAAATATTGGTAAGGTAGTCTGCGTTGCAAAAGACACGAAACCGTCACTTATAAGGGTGACCATACCCGTACTTTTCATAATGCCCATAATACCAAAATACAACGGAAATTGAATTAAAATGCCGCTGGCTCCACCAATGGCCTTTTCGACTGCGCTACTAAAGTTTCTAAAATTACCGTGTAATAAAATACCGAGGCCTAACATGCAAAAATTGAGCATATTTGGAGTTAAGGACTTCCCCCAATAGACGATATAAAAGCTAAGTAATACGACAAGTCCAAAAGCAATACCTAAGATCTTGGAGCGATCCATTCGGTGTTCTCTTTCTGAGGCAGCGTTGGGAGCAAACTCATCCCCAAAAGCGGGTAGGCTGGTGGGTTTTGCTTTTCGCGAAAGCGTATAAAGCGTCATTGGTACCAGTAAGAGTAGTATACCAAAAATAGTCAGGTTGGCCTGGCTAAAAATGGTTTGACCATCTGTGATACGATCAGGAAGTTGACTAATGAATGCTGGAGTGGCCATATCTTGCATCAAGGAAGCCAAATGGCCAAACTCGGCTACTTTTAAAGGCGCAGAACCGCTCATGCCACCATGCCAGACCATGAGACCCACATAACCAGCCGCACCTACTAATGGATAATTGATGGCAATCCCCTTTTTTAAGGCCGCTTCTCCAATTTTTCGTGCAAATATTGCCCCAAAAATAAGTCCTAACCCCCAATTAAAGAAGGCTACTAACATTGTACAAAAACTCACCAACACCACTGCTTTTGCCGTTGAGGTGGCATATACTGTTACCTTGTCTAGGGCACTGGCAACGGGCTGAGACAAACACAAGACATGCCCTAAAACCAATATGAGCATCATTTGATAGGCAAATACCAATAAGCCCTCGTTCCAAATACCTGACTCCCAATAAGAGAGCACCAAAAATATGTGCGGCTGGTTTGATGGATTGTCTGTAAAGACAAGCGCCAATATGATAGTGGCGAAGGTTAATAGTATCGCTATGACAAAAGGAGTGGGTAGGTACTTTTGAAAGAGCCTCTCTATAGATTTTGTGATAGACATATGCTTGATCTAGACCCTAAAAATAAGGGTCATAATGGGCAAAAAAAACCCGATATAATGTGAATATCGGGTTTTTTTGGGTTGTTTATTACGCTTAGAATGGTAAATCGTCGTGATCTTCGGTGTTGAGATTTGTCGCTGGCTCAAAAGCATCTGCCGGAGGCATAGGAGGCATAGGAGCTCCTTCGGGTGCCGAAGCTTGTAAGGCTTCAATTCTCCAACCCTGTATGCTATTAAAATATTTGGTTTCCCCCTGTGGGTTAACCCATTCGCGACCTCTGAGGTTAATGCTAATTTTTACGGGCTGACCTACTTGAAAATTATTTAATAAATCAACTTTGTCCTGCACAAACTCCACCATAATGTGTTGTGGGTATTGTTCTTCGGTAGTGACTACTATTTCTCTTTTTCTAAATCCGTTATTGCCAAAAGTTTGGGTTTGGCCTATCATTTTTACTTTTCCTTGTACTTCCATCATCGTTATTTTTGAAGGGTATAAATGTATTGAAATAATCCCGTTAGGCAAGCAGGAGTTTCCATGCGTTATTCACATTTTTTTCGGCCAGGTAACTTTGCGCCTTTTTGTGAATTTGTTCAGGGTCTTTGGTGTTTAACAAACTGCGAATTTCGATATCACTATTTACAAAAGCTTCTATTTCTTCGATTGTAGGTAGGCTTTCAACATTGCCCAACATACCTAAGTCGTTACCGGTTAAGATCGTGCTTTGCCTAATATCAAGTGGTATTTGATCATAGCCAATCCCCGTTTGTGTTACAGGTTTGGGCACTTCAAAAAGCCCTTCTTTTGCTCTAGAATACCAATTGCCTCCCATTCTGGCAACCTGATCCATTTTCTCTGGATCGATACGGCCTTGCTCATCTAATATCGCCTTGTCGATATGGATTTTAGTTATTTCGCAAATCACCAAATTACCTGCTCCACCTTGATCACCAAGCGCCTTGACCTCTATAACTTTACACTCAAATTGAACAGGAGATTCAGCCACTCTAGGTGGTGTGACTGTTTGAGATGCTAATTCGGTAAGCCCAGATTTAGTAAATTCATTGACTCCTTTGGCGTAAGCCGTACTAGCCAAAGACATCTGCTGTACCATCTTATAATCAACCATATTTACAACGGTTTCTGGAACTTCTAAAACATTGTCTAAGGTATGTTTGGTGGTATTGTCTCTTCCGCTTCGAGAAGGGGAAAATACCAAAATAGGGGGGTTGGCACCAAAGACATTAAAAAAACTAAAAGGAGCCAGATTGACATTTCCCTTGCTATCTACCGTACTGGCAAAGGCAATGGGTCTAGGGCCAACCGCTCCTGTAAGATGGCCAAATAGTGTGGCAATAGATAGTTCTTTAGGGTCTAATGTAAGTACCATAGTGTTTTTTTGTAAAGGTAGGAAAGATCGATACAAGTTGATTTTGTTCAAATGCTTTTCTTCGCCTTGAACAGAAGTGTTTAAGTTGTTGTGCGTACTGCGTTAAAAAAAGTATCTTTATTTTAAAATGTATCATTTATGAAGTTTAATACTTCCCCACAATTTTCTAGGTGGTTTATCATTATTTCTTCTCTAATCATCACCACCCTAATCTTGTGGAATGTCTCACTTTTCTTTGATCAGCTCAAGGAAGCCGAGCGTTCTAAAATGGAAGTGTATGGAGCCGCTGTGCGAGCTGTAGAAGAAACTGTCGATATTGTGCCAAGCCGATCCAATAGAGACGCTAAAGCCCTTGCGCGTTCTCTTTCTGGATTATACCTCAAGGTCATTTTGGCGAATACAACTATACCTACGATCAAATATAATCTCGAATCTGAAACTTACTCTCCCAATAATATTGAAAATGAAGATAAACTAACACAAGAGCAGCTCGCTTTGATGGCCAAAGAATTTGAATTGGTCAATGAGCCAATTCCTATTGCACCGGGCGGGAAGGTTGATGATATTCTCTACTACGGAAATTCTCCCGTGATTAGTCAGTTAAAGTATTTTCCAATTGCCTTGCTGGTGATTGTTATTCTTTTTGTTGCGCTAATTTACTTTTACTACCTCACCTCCAAAGCGTCTTCTCAAAATCTTCTCTGGGCGGGTATGGCCAAAGAAACAGCACATCAAATTGGAACCCCCTTGTCATCCCTAGTAGGTTGGACCGAAATCTTGAAATCAGAAAATGTAGACCCGAGTTATATCGAAGAGATGACCAAAGATATAGATAGACTACAAGTCATTACAGAACGATTTAGCAAGATAGGCTCTGTGCCCGTCTTAGAAGAAAAAGACTTGATAGCAGAGACAAAGGCGGCCTTTGATTATTTGTCAAATCGCAGTTCCAAACTCATCAACTTTTCGTTAGACATCCCACAAGGTGAGTTACCAGTCATGCTCAATGCTCAATTATATGGGTGGACCATAGAAAATCTAGTCAAAAATGCCATAGACGCGATGAAAGGGAAAGGTGATCTGAGTGTCACCATATGTCGTGATACGCGTTTTGCCAAAGTACAAATCGCAGATACGGGTAAAGGCATACCCAAAAATAAATTCCACAGTATTTTTGAACCTGGATATACCACCAAAAAGAGAGGGTGGGGCCTGGGACTGTCATTAGCCAAAAGAATAATTGAAGAATATCACGGTGGTCAGATACGCGTTTTAAAAAGTGAACAAAATCAGGGTACGGTGATGCAAATTTCGCTCAAGCTTAAAAATGTGCACTAAAAAGAGATCTTGTAAGCCCTAATCGAATTGCGCAATTTAACAGCCTGCATAGCGTTGTTCAAATATGCCAACATCTTTTGAACGATTTTATAAGGCTTCATTAAGAAATAACTGCCCACAGTGTTTTAGTACCAATGGGCTAGAGTTAGAATTTCATCAGCAGTGGGTCGAGAATGCTTGGGTAAGATACACCGCTAAAACGGTAAAGGAAGTCTTGCATTGTGAACATTGTCAATCTGCGATTTATCCGGTTAATTGGAGCCAAGATATAGAGCGCGTTTATCAATATCATCTTAAACTAGCTCAAAGGCCTTCTCAATTTAAAATCAAACCTTTATTATGGACTGTGGTGGTGGCACTGGCCATTGTGCTTTTTGGACTGGCTTATCTTGGGCTAGGTTAAAGGTATCTTTTTATTTGATCTACCAAGGCTTCAAATTCATATGGAGTTAAGACCGCTTTGTTTTCAAACTGTATATCTTCCATAGACTGCAAAGGAATTAGATGGACGTGCACATGGGATACTTCCAGACCAATTACAGACATACCAACGCGTTTACAGGGAACCGCTTTTTCTAATGCCTGAGCCACCTTGTAGCTAAAGGTCATCAAATCTGAATACGCCGTGGGCGAAAGATCAAAAATCTTATCGACCTCTTGTTTTGGAATACACAAGGTATGCCCTGCCGTATTTGGGTTAATATCTAAGATAGCGATGTGCTTATCGTCTTCTGCAACGATATATCCAGGTAATTCTCTTTCTATGATTTGCGTAAAAATACTTGCCATTACACGCTGTGGTTAATCTCGACTTATTTCGAGTACATCAAATTTCATAATCCCATTAGGCACTTGAATTTCGGCTACATCACCTACCTCTTTCCCCAATAGTCCTTTGCCAATAGGAGAGTCTACAGAAATTTTACCCGCCTTGATATCGGCCTCATTTTGAGCAACGAGTTTATAGGACATCTCCATCCCGTTGGTTTGGTTTTTTATTTTGACGGTAGAGTGAATCAGTACTTTACTGGTATCTAATTGTGATTCGTCAATAATACGCGCATTGGCTACCAATTCTTCCATTTGTGAAATTCGCATTTCAAGCATACCCTGTGCCTCCTTGGCGGCATCGTACTCTGCATTTTCACTCAAATCTCCTTTATCTCTTGCTTCTGCAATATCCTGTGATGCCTTGGGACGTTCTACATCTCTGAGATGATTGAGTTCGTCTTTCAATTTTTTTAATCCTTCGGCAGTGTAATAGTTCACCTTGCTCATAATCTATATGCTTTTGACTAAGGCTTGACCCTTGGTCGTATTTTTATACAACGATTCCCGACAAAGCGGGAATAAAAAAATCCCATAAAGACGGGATCTGTCTATCAAATATACAAAATATTTCTGTCGCTGTCTCGTTTTGTAGTAAATTGCGATCTCCTATAAATAAAGGGATCTATTGACAATCAACTCAAATGAAAAATACACTATATATCTTCTTGGCGGCTGTTTTATTTTTAGGCTGTGATAATGACGATGATGCGCGTAACAGAAATCCATTTTTGCTCGACATCAATTTTAATCAACGTTTGAGTCCTTTGCAATCTCAGGATTTAGAATTTCCAGGAGGATCAGTATTTGTACAGGGCGTAGGAATACGAGGCGTACACGTAGTTAATACAGGAAGCGGTTTATTTGCCTGGGAGGCTTCAGATCCGAATCATGTGCCCAATGATTGTTCTACGACGGTTCCTAGCGGTATAGAAGTGACCTGTCAGTGTAATGATGCCAACACTTACAATCTATTTACGGGTCAATCTACGGGAACGGTCTTAGAGTTCACCCTTTTGCAGTATCGCGTGAGAAAAGAGGGGGATGCTGTTATTATCTCTAATTAATAAGCCACTCCGAAGAGTGGCTTAAAGAGCAGTCTGGTTAATGTCCCCCAACTTGTAACAGACTGTCTAGCAATGTGATTAGTAAAACAAAGCTAGGGTGCGATAAGCACCTGGTTGGCTATTGTTAGAATTTTAATGTCGCTCCCAATAAGAAGTTGATACCAGCTTGCGGATAAAAACCAGCACCTTCAACGGTAGTTACTTGATTTGGATCCGAAAAATCATCATCAAAGGTAAAGAAGTAACCGTTAGATACATACTTTTTATCAAAAATATTATTGACTAAACCATTGATTACGACAGATTTAAATATAAAAAATTCTTTTAATTCATAGGATATATTAAAATCGTTGATAAAAAAGGAATCCAAAATGGAGGCTTCACTATCAATGTTACCCATGTATTGTTCTCCTACATATTTTGATAATAGGCGCAATTGTAAGCCTTCTGCGGCGGTAAACTCCAGAATATTACCAAATACTACCTCTGGCGAATAGGAAATATTGGTATTGCCCAAATTGACAAGTACCCCATCTCTCTGAAAGAAAAAGTCTTGGTTCTTGTTGGTGCTCAATGCAATATTAGGTTGGGTAGTTAACTTGTCTGTAATTTTGACCGCTGCGTCAATCTCAATTCCCGCTCTAAAACTCTTTCCGCTGTTGGCGCGGATGGGAGCCCCAACATCATCAATGGCTCCGGTGAGAACCAATTGATCCCGATATCCCATATAATATCCATTGACGTTTAATGCAATACCCGGAGTGGCAAAGCGCCAGCCTAATTCAAGATCATTAAGACGCTCTGGTTTTGGGTCGCCATTTTCAAAGTCGGTACGGTTGGGCTCTCTATTGGCTCTGGCATAAGAGGCATAAAATTGATGCGTTTTATTGGGTTGATAGGTTATTCCTGCCTTTGGATTAAAAAAGCTGTAGGTTTCATCAATAACAAAATTGAGCAAATCAGAATTTATACCTCCCGTGGTGTAATCGATAAAACGCCCCTGCAAGTCACCGTAGACACTCCAGGTATCATTGATACGCCAGGTGGCTTTCGCGAAAGCTGAAAATTCATTCTTTGTCGCATCACCGTCGTAGTAACGATCTCTAATTTGACTCCCTCCCGCGTTTTGAGCCCAGATCACTTCACCAAAATGGTCTCCTGTATAAGTGCTATAAAGTGCTCCAGAAATTACATCTAGACTATTGTCTTTGTAATGCACACTGGCATTGGCTACATAAAAATCATTATCGAGCCAGCGACGTCTTATAAGATCGGTAGTGTTAATGACTTCGCCCCCTATCGCTATGGGAGTAAAACCATAGGTTTCAAAATCTTGGTCTTCTTTATATTCTTCAAAGAAGCCACGACCGTAGGTGTAATTTAGGCTTACATTAGAACTCCAGTTGTTGTCGTAGCGTTGGTTCCAGTGTAATTGGTAGTGATCTTGTTTGTAATCGTCAACCTGATTGTCATGAAAACGTATATTGCCATCATCGTCTGTAAATAATCCGGCAGGGTTAAAGGTAGGATCATTTTGGACCGTTTCTGCATCTACGCCAAACCAGGATTGATAGGTGACTTCTGAACCGGCAAAATTGATCAGTTTTACCAAGGTATTATCGTCTTTGTATGCAGCTTGTAAAAAATAAGATTTAAGATCTGAAGAAGCTCTGTCGATATAGCCATCAGACTTGATAGAAGACAAACGCCCAGATAATTCTAAATGATCATTGAGTAGGCCCGTACTAAATTTGACCGTTGCACGACGCGTATTAAAAGAACCAAAAGAATTTGTGATCTCTCCATAGGCCTCATTAGATACAGCATCTGTAAGTATGTTAAGACTAGCTCCAAAAGCACCAGAACCATTGGTAGACGAGCCCACACCACGTTGTAATTGAAGACTCTCTATCGATGAGGTAAAGTCTTGTAGATTCACAAAAAAGGTAGTGAGACTTTCGGCATCGTTATAAGGGATCCCGTTTATGGTTACATTAATACCTTGATTTCCTGTTCCGCGTACGCGAAAACCAGTATAACCAATACCCGCCCCGGCATCTGAAGTAGTTACTACCCCGGGTAGGAAATTGAGTTGAGTAGCGATATCCTGTCCCAAATTGCGCGGTTCCAAATCTTCTTTGTCCAGATTGGAATGCGTAATAGGAGAGTCTGCTTTTACTCGTACCGAGCGCACCAGGACTTCGTCTAATTTCTCCGTTTTTGTGGTGTCGATGACCGTTTGGCCTTCTTGTGCCAGTGCAGCAAAGCTTATTAAGCCCATAGCTACATAAAGAATCTTCTTCATTCGAATTTGTTTTTTCGAATACAAGGGGCAACATATTCGTCGTTAGTTGATGGTATTACCCGCGTCGGATGACGCGTATTGAAGAGAATGATCTCGATGTCACTACTTATGGCTTATGCAGTTATACGCATGCCAAAAGCTCGACTCCCTTAGCGGCATTACCCGCCCAGGTTCAATGGGTATAATCTCAGCTCACTAGGAGCACCCCTTTGAGACAGCGCAAAAGTACGATCAAATTTTAAAGCGTGAAATAGTATGTACTAATTTCTTATGTATTTGATGTTAGCTCCTTAAAATAAGGGAATCCTCACTCTTAAAAGTCTGGTTTTCGTCTATTACTCTTCTTTTCGGCCTGCTTTTTTTTGGCTTGTAATCTCTTGAGTTTTGCGACTTTGGAGGGTTTGGTCTTTTTTCTCTTTTTGGGAATGATAAGCGCAGTGCGTATGAGTTCAATAAATCGCTTGGTTACTAGCTCTTTGTTGCGCAGTTGGCTTCTGGTATCAGATGAGTGAAGTTGTAAGATGCCGTCTTTGGTCAATTTGTGGGCGAGCTTTTGACGTAGGCGCTCTAACTCTATGGCGGTTAAGGCAGTAGTAGTTGTGCTATCCCACAATAGGGATACCTGTGTGCTGGTTTTATTGACATGTTGCCCACCGGGACCACTACTTTTGGTGGCTTTATATTGCAGCTCATTTTCCAGTTGTTTTTGATCCATCAATATGAGCTTACTTTTTTAGCTTGACTTTGTGGGTAGGTTTCAATAGGTCGTTGACGGTCTTTACCGGGTTAAAAGTGATAAGCGGAACCTCTACAAATATAGTATTCCAAAAGGCCATACTACCATTCCAGAGACCAGGGTGTTCTAAGGCTTTAATTGGTTTTCCTTCTACCGTTTTCCTGGTGATAAAACCAGCATTGACATCTACAAAATCTAAGAGATTGTATGTGTTGCCCTTGTAATCTTTGACTCCACAAACAATATCAACAGGATTAAAATGGGTCGATGCATTTAAAATGGCCTTCTGCTCTTTGTTTTGATGATCAATTTGAACACTTTCTATAATTTCAAGTCGGGTGTGTCCATCTTGATGTTTGACCCAAAATGGACCACCTCCAGGTTCACCTTCATTTTTTACCATTCCACATACGCGAATGGGTCTGTCGAGTTGAGCTCTAAGGGCTGCTTCTTTGTTTTCTCTTGAAAGCGTATCAAAATTTGACGCCATTGGTACGTGAAACTCACTTTGAAGGAAGTTAACAATCTTCTCGATCTCATCCTTAGTAAGACTTCGAGTATCCATTAATTTCAAAAACTCAAAGGAGTGCTCTTGCAATTGCAACAATTTACCGGCCAGTAATTTCTTATAGTGGGCTACTTCTTGCTCATAGGCCACCGTGACCACATTATCAATATTTTTAATAAAGATGATATCGGCCTCTTGTTCATTCAAATTTTGAATGAGGGCACCATGACCTCCGGGCCTCAGGAGTAATTGATTAGAAGCGCCTACGCGAAAGGGCTCATTGTCCAAACCTACCGCTATTGTATCTGTGGTGCTAGACTGAAACGAATAGCTGATATCAAATCGCGTATGAGTTTTTGACTCTACAATATGCTGAATGCGCTCAAATTCGCTTTGAAAGCTGTCGTAATGTGCCTTAGAAATAGTAAAATGCAAGCGTGCCCGATCTTTGGTTTTGGCATAAAGTGAAGCTTCAAACAAATGCTCTTCAAAGGCCGAGGCATTGTGGTCTTTGTATTTGTGAAATGGGAAAAGCCCCTTAGGATGATGGCCATAATCAAAGCCCTCTGCACCTAACATCGTTTTAACAAATAACAATCTATTGGTATTGACATCTGACAACTCATCAATCATGGGTTTTATGGCATCTCGAATTTCTCTGTAAAAAGGAAAATCATCCAATCCTACAAAAAACAAACGCAACTCATTGGCCTGATTTTTATTGATGTACGAATTGATGCTTTGCTGTTCAGGGTCATAGGCTTTTAAAAATTCAAACAGAAATTTGAACATGCGTGTAGCTGCCCCAGAGGCTGGTGTAAATTTGAGAAGATCCAGGGTGTCTTTGCGCGACTCAAAACGGGTAATGTACGCTTGGGTATCCTCTAAGTTGTATTTGCAGATACCATCTCCTATAGTGGCAGGCTTGACTAACCTCACAAATGGGATTCCATTTTTAAAGGTGTCTAATTGGCGTTGCGCACTATCTAAGGAGAGACCATGAGCCTCTAATTGATCTATATCTTTTTGAGTAAAATTCAAATGAGTAGGGTATTTATGGCCTTAGTGGCCGTCTGCAATCGCTCTTCAATACTTCCGTGTACAAAGACAAAAGGACGTTTGTATTGTGCTAAAGCCTGTCTAAAATACGTAAACATTTCTTCACGAGAATCAGGTTTGTCTCTAAGATCATCGGCTTCCCAGGGGGTGTCTATATAAGTGAGTAGATACAAATCATAGGTGTTCTCTAGCGCATAGGTCTCTAATAGCTTGGGACACCAGTGGTTGTAATAGGCTTCACTATAAACTTTGGTCGTGAGTAAATCGGTATCGCAAATGATTAAAGAAGCTCCTTGGCTTACAGCCTGATTTTCTAATGCCATTTGTCCTGCAGCAATGGGTAGTAGATCTTTAGGGCGACAAATTTGTTGCTTTTTGTCCCAAAGGTCTTGGAGGTAATCGCGTGCAAACTCAGGCACCAAAGCCGCGTTGTAATGCTGAGATAGCTTTCGCGAAAGCGTACTCTTACCACTACTCTCAGGGCCAAAAAGACAAATTCTTATACAGTTGCCGGGATGTTGTTTAAGTGCTTTTTCCACTGCTGATAGCCTAAAATAGCGATGATTAATAAAACGGTAAATTGAAGTCCTGTAAATCCTAAGCCTTTGTAAAAATATAAAGGAATCGAAATAATATTGGCTGCAATCCATAACAACCAATGTTCGATTTTTTTGTGCGCCATTAGCCACATAGCCGCAAAACAAAGCCCAGTAGTTAATGTGTCAAAGTAATCGGTATAGCGATCAAAGCGATTAAAATATAAATAAACGCCTACTATAAAGGCCGCCGATACGAGAAAAATCCCCAACGCCTTGTATAGATCGCTACTTGAACAGCGCGTAATAGTCAGGTTGGAACCATCTATTCTTGTTGACCACATAAACCAGCCATACAAACTCATTAAGGTGTAATAAATATTGATGATAAAATCGCCGTAGAGTTCAAATTTAAAACAGATATAGATAAATATTGCTGTGCTAATGATACCCAGAGGATACACTAGTATATGCTCCTTTTTACCAAACCAAACACCAACCACTCCAAAAACAACGGCTATAATCTCTAACCATATATCTAAAAGAGAGGCCTCGCGATAAGGTTGTAGAAAAAAATCAAAAATGGGGTTCATAATCGCTGCGATCGGTTTTTACAATTTTGATGGTAAACAGCCCGATACCAATAGCTTCCAGACTGCGCTTGATCTCGGCTTGCAAAAAAGGCATCAGCTGGTCATAAGGACCAAATATTTGAGTAGCCAGCGGGTTCTCAATAATCGTGAATCCAGAGTCTCTCAAGCGTTTGATAAAATCAATAATATGGGTTTCGTAATTATCCTGTAAAGGACTAAAGGTAAGATCTACAGAAATATGCATGGTCGGTTATTGGTCATAGACATGAAGCAAAGCTCCCATGCCGTAGTTGCGTTGACCCGATTGGATCAACTTTGAATTTTCGTTATAAGTCTGATCAAATACCTGCCACTTCTTATTGTTAAAAAACACCCTTCTTACAAAGGTTTGCTGTTGTGGCAAAGCATCTGTAAAGGGAAGCAGTGGTCTAAAAGTGGTTGAGATTTTTTGAATCCCGCGTCGGGTTTTGACCTCGTTATATTTTTTGGTTTGTAACAACTTGCCGTCGGGATCGCTATACCCCAGCACCTGAATCGCGGCAAAAAGGCCTTTTTCTGGAATAAAAACATTAAAGTTGCTCAAATCGAGTTCATAGATTTCGTCATTTTTCTCGCTTACGCGAAAAACGATGTCTCCATATTTTACGGGTAATCCTGGCAGGCCTTGATCGTTTTCATAAAATTGAATTCTAAACAAGGTTGAAAATTTCATATTGCCTTTTTTGCGATATTCTTCCTCGGCATTAATCGGTAAGAGAAGTTTGACGATTTTGGATGATTTACCCTCGTATCGATTAAAAAGCACAGCCACTTCACTTTCTACCGTAGGTAACCAGCAACTAAAGTAATTGGTGTGAGTGGTGGGTTTGAGCTTTCGCTTTTTGAAACGACCCCGTTTTGGGGCGGTTAATACCACCTCCGATAATTGATTGGTCTGGGGAGCCAGATAGAGTGTGCTGGGCAAATTTTGGGTGGCAAACCCCTTTTCTTGATACCCAATAGAGGAGATATAAATGGAATCAATATCAGCATATTTCTTTTTGGAGAAACTAAATTCACCTTCGGCGCCAGCAAAGGTGCCACGGCCATCACCAAAAGAAATGGTCGCATAGGAGACTGGCGTCTTACTAACAGAATCCAATATGTTGGTATATTGACCAAATACTGGTGCGCTTCCTAAAAGTAAAAGGATAAGGATGAATCGCTTCATAGGGCAAAAGTAAAGCATTTAACTCGATTGGGTATTCCAATTGTCTTCTTCAAAGGCCGTGCCAACAATCACCATATTGGCCCCTGCGCTGTAGGCCGCTTCAAGTTGTGCTGAGGTTCTGATTCCACCTCCTACAACAAGTGGGATGTCTATGGCTGCGGCTACGGCTTCAATCACATGTGGTTGTACTGGGCGTTTGGCCCCGCTGCCCGCTTCGAGATAAACCAGCTTTTTGCCCAGGTATTCCGCTGCTAGTGCTGTGGCAACAATTTTTGAAAGTTTTCTTTGAGGTATTGGCTTGGTACCACTAAGGCGCTCTACCGCCGATTTTTTTTTGCCGTTAATCAAAATATAACCCGTAGGAATAATTTCCAAATCCATATGTTGTAATACAGGAGCCGCCTTTACTTGTTGCCCTATGAGATAGTCTGAATTGCGTCCCGATAGCAAAGAGAGAAATAAAATAGCGTCGGCATGGGCAGAGAGCTGGCTGTGATCTCCTGGAAATAGCAGCAGGGGTAGATCGCTATATGTTTTGATTAGCATAGCCACCTCGTCGGTACTTACATAACTATCGGTGCTGCCTCCTAATAACAGATGAGTCGTTGCCGATGGCAATTTTTCAATATAAGCCTTGGCATAATCTCGGTTGATTTGAACCTCGGTACCTACCGTTTCTAAAGGGAATTTTTCGGGATCTAGTAAAATGCCTAAAAGCCTTTTTTTAGCATGGGCGTCGGCGGCTAATTTTGAATATAGCTCCATAAATTGTCAGAGGTATTGGTCAAGGAGATCAGGTTATTATTTTAAGTGGCATAAACACAGGTGAAACCTTCAAATTCTAAAAAATCGAGTTGGTATACTTTTGAACTTCCATCAAAAGAGACCGAACCTGTTGTCTGGGCATCTTCAAATTGAAAATCTTCGATGTACATATGTTTTAAAAAACTCAGTCCTTCTTGAGCAAATGACTTATACATCGATTCTTTTCCGCCCCAGACAATAGTGAGTTTGCGTACCAGTGCATCTGCATTTGCCAGGGTACGGTATTCCTCAAAAGGGGTGAATTTATGAGCGATGCGAATAATTTTATCGCGTTGCATCTCTATATCTATACCCACAGGATTATCACTTACAATAATGGCCGAAAAGGTAAAGCTATGAGTGATAGAAATTTGTTTGCCGTCATGCAGATGCGGTTTGCCCCAAGAGTCGTAATACAAATCGTGATCGGTGTAGCCGGCCTTGGCCAGCAAATGTCTCACGCTCATAAACCCGCGTTGATGCAATTGCGATTTCATGCTATCTACCCGTTTTTGACAGTGATGGGTCAGAGAGATATTTCGCGAAAGCGTAGCCAAATCTTCGGTAATTTTCCAAATGTAAACCTTAGTAGTAGGTGAGACTGTTATTGTTTTGTAAAGAGGCACTAGCGGGCGTGGTTTTCTGCAAGTTATTACGTAATTTTGCCGCCGAGCCTTCGGGGCTTACCATTTAATGATAAAGATAGTAAAATGAGCACGAAAACTGTACCGTACGTACCGTACAAAGTAAAAGATATTTCCTTGGCTGCCTGGGGTAGAAAAGAGATCGAACTAGCCGAGGCCGAGATGCCTGGACTTATGTCGCTGCGCGAAGAGTATAAGGATGAGCAACCTTTAAAAGGCGCTCGTATAGCAGGATGTTTGCACATGACCATACAAACAGCTGTACTTATTGAGACCTTAAAGGCTTTAGGTGCTGAGGTAACATGGAGTTCTTGTAATATTTTCTCTACTCAGGATCAGGCTGCTGCCGCTATTGCAGATGCTGGTATCCCGGTTTATGCCTGGAAAGGTATGAATGAAGAAGAATTTGATTGGTGTATCGAGCAAACCTTATTTTTTGGCGAAGAGCGTAAGCCACTTAATATGATTCTTGATGACGGTGGTGATTTGACCAATATGGTTTTAGATCGTTATCCAGAACTTGTTGGAGATATTAAAGGGTTGTCTGAAGAGACAACAACGGGAGTACACCGTTTATACGAGCGTATGAAAAACGGAACCCTGCCCATGCCTGCGATTAACGTTAACGACTCTGTGACCAAGTCTAAGTTTGACAACAAATACGGCTGTCGTGAGAGCGCTGTAGATGCTATTAGACGTGCCACAGATACCATGCTTGCTGGAAAGCGTGTTGTTGTTTGCGGATACGGTGATGTAGGAAAAGGAACGGCTGCTTCATTTAAAGGAGCTGGAGCGATAGTAACGGTGACCGAAATTGACCCTATCTGTGCCCTTCAAGCTGCCATGGACGGTTTTGAGGTTAAAAAATTAAATACCGTTGTAGGCAATGCAGACGTTGTTATTACAACTACAGGTAATAAGGATATTATTAGAAGCGAGCATTTCCAAGCGATGAAAGATAAGGTGATCGTATGTAATATTGGTCACTTTGACAATGAGATTGACATGGCCTGGTTAAACGACAACCACGGCAATACAAAAGATGAAATCAAGCCACAGGTAGACAAGTACACCATAGATGGGAAAGATATCATTGTATTGGCAGAAGGACGTTTGGTGAATCTGGGTTGTGCCACAGGTCATCCTAGTTTTGTGATGAGTAATTCATTTACCAACCAAACTTTAGCACAAATCGAACTCTGGAAAAACAGCGATAATTATAAAAATGAGGTGTATATGCTCCCTAAGCATTTGGATGAAAAGGTGGCTGCCTTACACCTTAAGCGATTGGGCGTAGAATTGGAAACTTTAAGTCAGGATCAAGCCGAATATATCGGTGTTACTGTAGAAGGGCCATTCAAACCTGAGTATTATAGATATTAAACTTTTGCTTACGCGAAATCAAAAACCCAAACAGCGATGTTTGGGTTTTTTTATTATTGTTTGAGCAAGGTTAAAGAAGCCTGATCACCAGCTTTAAGACTGGTACGGGTAGCTATGAGTCTGTTGCCGTCCTTGATCTCAACCTTTACTGTGTTTGGGGCAGAAGTACCCTCGTTTATGGCTTCAACTTTGACTACGACCTGGGCATTATTTATGATTACAGGGATCTCTTTTTTGTCTTTCGCAATAGCGTAATCTTTCAGAAGCAATTCACCGTCTATATAGAGATTTATGCGATCATTATCTACCTTACCCGCATCGTAAATTGAGATAACAATATTGCTGGTCTTTGCAAATACATTGAGATTTTCATCTTTTTTGACCACACTCATGCTCAATGTATCTAAGGTAGTGCGCACACTGACTTTTTCTTTTATTTTTTTAGAAAACCTCTTTGATTTTTGGATGAGTTTATCGGCTTTCTCTGCTCTTTTTTCGACTGCGGCCACAGGAGACATTATAATTTGACCATCCAAACAAGGTTTGCCGTCGGGGTAGATGCCTTTAAAATCTCCGCTAAAGGGTTTCCCCTTTTTTAAGGCTCTTAATCGTCCCTTAAAATTGACCAAACAAAAATCGAGTTCGGTTATAGGAGATTTGGTATAGACAATGTCATATTCATTAAGAACCAAAAGCTTTTCTCTTGAGTCATAGCTACCTCTTATATTAGATTTAGTTTCGTGTGGGCCTCCAGCATCAGTGATCGAATAGCCCTGTATGAGCCCGTCCTTTTCTTCAAAGGCCAACTTGTACGATATAAAGGAAGTGTCATTTAATTTAATGATGCCTAGGTACTTATAAGGGGCTTCTAATACGTCTTGCTGTTGTCCGTAACCCGACAGTGTAATAAAAATCAATAGGAGAAAAAGTATTTTTTTCATAGAAATGATATAACTTAGAGAAGTCTAATTTAATCTAATAATATCTATGAAAATCAAAATTATTCTATCATTTGCCATGGTATTGCTTGGAATCAATACCATGCTGGCAGGTTTTCCGGTGACACGAGCGGCTACTGCAGTGACCACCGTAGAAAACGTTTCTCAGACCCACACCAATGATGAGGCACTCACTTCACCAGCTGCCGATTCTCAAAAGAGCCAAGGGGTGGCCCTATTGCTTTGGTTGTTTTTAGGCGGATTTGCTGCACACCGTTGGTATTTGGGTAGTCCAATAGGTTGGAACATCTTATACATCCTTACTCTAGGAGGACTATTTGTTTGGGCAGTTATTGACCTGATTGATATTATTACTGGAGATTGGCCAGTATCAGGAGGCTTTAAAAGCGATTTCTGGTAGACACTAATTATATTGCCGAGAATTATATCTTTAGGAAAAATTAATTCCTTTGAAACGATTCTTACTTTTTACTCTTGCGCTTGTATGGATACCTTTCATACAAGCGCAAGTTGTTACAGACCCTATCTTACCTGAAGCTACTGCTCCCATAGAAGTCATTCTTGATGTTACGGGTACACCGCTCGAAGGCTATTCGGGCATTATTTATGCCCATACTGGGGTTACTGCAAACGGCACGCCTTGGCAATATATCATTGGAACCTGGGGAGACAATAGTGTACAACCAGCTATGACTTCATTGGGGTCTAATTTATACGCTCTGGATATTAGCCCTGATGTGTTTACCTATTATGGAGTGCCCACTTCAGATACGGTAACTCAACTTAGTTTTGTATTTAGATCGGCAGATGCTACTTTACAAACCTCTCCTGATATATTTGTCAATTTATATGAAAACACAACGGCAACCGTTGTCATTACCTCCCCCTCACAAAACGATGTCTTTACTCAGGGGGAGGCTATCACTATTGAGGCCAATGCGACACAGGATGTCGATTTTGAGCTATTTGTAGACGGGGTAAGTGTTGCCACACAGGACAATGCCACAAACTTTACTGCTCCATACACCTTAGCAAATACCGGTAGTTATACGCTCTTGGTAGAAGCATCTATAAATGATGTGGTTGTTAGTAGTGATACCATAAGTATTTATGTGCCTATTGCCACTCCAATAGTGACCCAACCCTCAGGATTGCGCAATGGAATAAATAGAAATGCAGATGGAACAATCACGCTATTGGTCACCGCTCCTGATAAATCAGATATGATGCTGATAGGAGATTTTAATCAATGGCGCTTTAGCGAAAGCTATCAAATGAACAAAGACGGCGATGATTTCTGGTTGGTGTTGGATCAGGACTTGATCAATCTTAACCTGAGTCAGGAATATGGCTATCAGTACGTAGCCGATTTTGAGATTTACGTAGCAGATCCCTATGCCGAAAAAGTTTTAGATCCTATGCATGATGGCGAGATCGATCCGGCTAATTATCCCAATCTAAAACCTTATCCTGAAAATGCTTTCGGAATTGTGTCTGTTCTTGAAATTAAGCCCGAGTTGTATGATTGGCAGGTTGACAATTTTGTCAAACCCGATCAGACCAATTTGGTAATCTATGAATTGTTAGTGAGGGACTTTTCTGAAGAAGACAGTTTTCAGCAAGTGATCGATAGGCTGGATTATCTAGAAGGTTTAGGGATCAATGCGATCGAGTTTATGCCCTTATCTGAATTTGAAGGAAACGATAGTTGGGGGTATAATGTTTCCTTTCATCATGCTTTGGACAAGATGTATGGGACCAAAAACAAATTTAAAGAATTGGTAGATGCCTGTCACCAGCGCGGGATAGCTGTGATATTAGATGTGGTATTTAATCATGCGTTTAGCCAGAGTTCGCTTTGTCAGCTATGGTGGGATGCGGCAAATTTCAGACCTGCACCAGAGAATCCCTATCTTAATGTAACACCTACACACGATTTTAATGTGGGTTATGATTTTAATCACGAGAGCCCATATACAAAAGCCTTTGTCAAACAAACCCTTCAATACTGGGTAGAAGAATTCAGAGTTGATGGGTTTAGATTTGATCTCTCTAAGGGTTTTACTCAAAACAATACCCTGGGAGATCTTCCAGCCTGGAATATGTATGATCAAAGCAGAGTTGATATTTTGATTGATTATGCCAATGCTACCTGGAACGCTACCGATAATGATCTGTATATGATATTAGAGCATTTGTCTGATAATGATGAGGAAAAGGTCCTGGCAGATTTCGGTTTTTTAATCTGGGGTAAAATGACTGATGAATACAATCAAAATACGATGGGGTATCTACAAAATAACGATGTATCACATACCTATCACGCCACACGTATGTACAACGATCCCCATCTGATTGCCTATATGGAAAGTCATGATGAAGAACGATTGATGTTCAAAAATCAAGAATTTGGGAATATACAGGGCAGTTATAACACTCAGGAGTTGGAGACGGCTTTGGACAGAACTGCAGCTGCCACCGTATTGTTTTACAGCGTTCCTGGACCTAAAATGCTATGGCAATTTGGCGAGTTGGGCTATGATATTTCTATAGATGAAAACGGTCGTACTGGAAGAAAGCCAATACCCTGGAGCATCGGGTATGATAGCCAAACAGCGCGAGAGCAGCTCTACGATATCACCGCAACAATGATCGCCTTAAAACAGGAGTATGCGGTGTTTAATTCTTTGGATAATGAAATGGATCTTGACACACCCGAAAAGACAATTCATCTCTATAGTCCAGAGGTAGATGTAGTGGTACTTACCAATTTTGGCATGGCTGCGGCCAATATGGATCCTGATTTTTCAGAAACGGGAAGTTGGTTTGATTTTTTTACGGGAGAAGAAATTACCGTTACCAGCACCAATCAATCCATAGCCATGCCAGCAGGATCCTATAAATTATACACTAGTGAGCCTTTGGAAAATCCACTTAGTGTTAACGCTTTCGCGAAAGCATCTATTTTTAGCTACCCCAATCCGGCAACCAATCAATTTAGCTTGTCCGAACAGGTCGACCAATTAGCGCTCTATGATCTTCACGGCAAGTTGATCTATCAAGATAATGATGGTGTGCATGCTGATGAGATAATACCTGTCCCAAATTTAGGTACAGGTGTCTATATTGTATGGGTGCGGGTGGCAGATCGCAGCCAAACTTTTAAATTGTTGATCAAAGGCTAAGCTTAGTGACTATATTTTGAGCTGTCGGTCTATTTGCTGATCGAGAGAAATAAAAGTTTCGGTACGAGAAACCCCATCTATGGCTTGAATTTTTTTGTTGAGTAAGTCCATGAGGTCTTCGTTGTTTTTGCAGAGTAGTTTGATAAGTATAGACCAATTACCCGTGGTGTAATGGCACTCTAAGACTTCTGGAATGTCTTTTAATTGTCTTACGGCCCTTGCGTTATTGGCGGCGCGATCCAGATACACTCCAATAAAAGCCATGGTTCTGTAGCCCAATACTTTGGGGTCAATAATAACTTTGGACCCTGCCAATAATCCCGATTTCTCCAGTTTGCGCAGTCGCTGGTGAATCGCTGCTCCCGAGATCCCAACTTTGCGTGCAATTTCTAAAATAGGTGTACGGGCAGCCTGCATTAAACTTCTCAGAATGATTTTATCAATTCCATCAATGATGAGTTCGTCTTTGACTATTTTCAAGGCTTTAGTTTTAAATTGAAAGTCTAAATTATTAAAAAACTTTGAAATGATAAGGGCGGGTGTATTTTGCGTTTATTCTTGCAATGATATTAATTGGGTAACCAGCATATTGTAATAGAGGAGATGTCAACGTTTATCTACTTGCCGCAGCTTATAATTATAGTTATATTTACCCTTATGTTAGGCAAAAGTTGGACTGCTTTACCGATTCTTCTTAAGTTCCTCATAAAGAGGAACCCCGAATGATATGGATTGCTTTTTATTGAGTAACTTTAAAGCAATCTAAATATCAAAACATGCCTTTTTATCACAAATTAGGAGAAATTCCTCCTAAACGACATACACAATTCCGAAAACCAAACGGAGAATTGTATAGCGAGCAACTCTTCGGTACAATTGGTTTTGATGGGATGAGCACCAACAGTTATCACGTACACAGACCTACACAGGTCAAAGAAATTAAAAATCAATATTCGGTTAAGCCTAAAGTAGCTCTTGCTAATAGCATGAAATCATATCGCTTTAAAGGCTTTCAAATTGCGCCAGAGAAGGATTATTTGGATAGTCGCAAGCCCATATTGACCAATAGTGATTGTACGATTATACTCGCGGCGCCTCAAAACAAAACCCAAGATTATTTTTATAAAAACACCGATGCCGATGAGCTTATTTTTGTTCACAAAGGAAGTGGCAAACTTAGGACACATCTTGGAAATCTTGACTTTAAGTACGGTGATTACCTACTTATACCGCGCGGTATTATTTACAAGATCGATTTTGACACCGAAGAAAATCGGCTTTTTATCGTAGAGTCACGCAGGCCTATTTATACGCCAAAACGCTATCGCAATTGGTTTGGTCAACTCTTAGAACATTCACCATTTTGCGAACGCGACTTGCGACAACCTTATGAGTTGGAGACCAATGATGAGATGGGTGACTTTTTGATCAAAATTAAAAAGCAGGATGATATGTTTGACATGATCTATGCGAGTCATCCTTTTGATGTTGTTGGCTATGACGGCTATAACTATCCTTATGCATTTAGCATACACGATTTTGAGCCTATAACTGGAAGAATCCATCAACCACCCCCAGTACATCAAACCTTTGAAACTGATGCTTTTGTGGTTTGTAGCTTTGTGCCACGTCTTTACGATTATCACCCTAAAAGTATACCAGCACCTTATAATCACAGTAATATAGACAGTGATGAAGTGCTCTATTATGTAGATGGGGATTTTATGAGTAGGAATGATATCGAACAAGGACATATTTCGCTACACCCCGCTGGGATTCCGCATGGGCCTCATCCTGGAGCAGCCGAGCGTAGTATAGGACAAACAGAAACCGAAGAACTAGCTGTCATGGTAGATACCTTTAAGCCGCTTATGGTATGTGAGGCGGCCATGAATATCGCAGATGAGAGTTATTATCGCTCTTGGCTGGATCACGAATAGCCTAAAAATAAACACTAAAACTGATTAATGAACGACAATAGATTACCCGCAGACCCTGGCGCATTAATTTTAGGAATTGTAGCCTTGGTTATAGGAATAGCTGGATGCTGTTGCTATGGCATATCTGCCATAATTCCCCTTGTTTTAGCCATCATTGGGCTAGTGATGGCAAACAGAAGCATCAGAGAATACGACAGTAATCCTGAGGCCTATGCCACTTTGAGTAGAAGTAATATGGTGACGGCTAAAGTGATTAATATTATCGCTGTGGTCATGAATGGAATCATTTTCATCGTATTTGGAATACTCTTATTGATATATGGTTCGATATTTTCGGCCGCTATATTAGGAGGTTTACAAGACCGTAATGACAGGCAAGACCTTTGGGGAGATGATGCCAGCTGGGAAGAGGACACTTGGGAGCAAGACACTTGGGATACTGATACCCTTTCTACATCACAACGTGAACCTTGGGAATATGAAGAAGATACTTTGCTCATAGAGTCAATTGAGGTAATCGACAGTCTAGACAATTAAATATTATGAAAGATAGCACATCCTTACATTTAGAAAAAGTAGTTCCAGAGGCAGAAGATTTTTTGCCATTATTAGGAACTGATTTTGTAGAATTATACGTAGGCAATGCCAAACAAGCGGCCTTCTATTATCAAAGTGCCTGGGGTTTTCAACCTTTGGCCTATGCGGGTTTAGAAACAGGGAGACAGGACAGTGTCTCTTATGTGGTTAGACAAGGCAAGATAACCTTGGTACTCACCTCTCCTTTGTCAAAAGGCGGCCCTATTAATGCTCATATCGAAAAACACGGTGATGGCGTTAAGAACGTAGCACTTTGGGTAGACGATGCCACCAAGAGCTATGAAGAAACTACCAAAAGAGGTGCACAAGGGCATACGGCTCCTGAAGTAAGAGAAGATGATCATGGTAGTGTAGTCACTAGTGCGATCCACACCTATGGTGAAACGCTGCACGTTTTTGTAGAACGCAAAAACTACAAGGGCGTCTTCTTACCAGGGTATAAAGCCTGGAATCCTCAATTTCGGCCAGAAGATACCGGCCTGAAATACATTGATCATATGGTAGGTAATGTAGGCTGGAATGAGATGAACAAGTGGTGCGAATTTTACGCAAATGTGATGGGTTTTGCCCAACTGGTGTCTTTTGACGACAAGGATATCTCTACAGACTATACCGCCTTAATGAGTAAGGTGATGAGTAATGGTAATGGACGTATCAAGTTCCCGATTAACGAGCCCGCCGAAGGGAAGAAAAAATCGCAGATAGAGGAGTATATTGAATTTTACAATGGGGCTGGTGTACAGCATATTGCCTTGGCCACAGATAATATCATCGAGACCGTAACAGCCTTACGCGATCGGGGGGTAGAATTTTTATATGTTCCAGAAGAGTATTATGACACTGTTTTAGATCGCGTGGGTGAAATAGACGAAGATCTCGCTCCATTAAAAGAGCTAGGGGTACTTATTGATAGAGATGACGAAGGATACTTGCTTCAAATTTTCACCAAACCCGTTTTAGACAGACCAACGATGTTTTTTGAAATTATACAGCGCAAGGGTGCGCAGTCTTTTGGTAAAGGCAATTTTAAGGCACTGTTTGAAGCTATTGAACGCGAACAAGCCTCAAGGGGAACATTATAAGTCTCGGGGCAATATAATTCTAAAAACTTCGTCTTAACTAAGGCGAAGTTTTTTAGTATTCCTATTTTTGGAATAACTATTGTATTTGATTGGATATCAATCAAAATGAAACCCCAAAATGCATCATATTAACACCCTTAAAATACCATTGCTCAATGCCTATCGCTGCTTAATGATATGTGGCGTGTTTTTAATGGGCAGTAGTGCCTTGATAGCACAAACTCAAACCCAAGCCTATACCGATGGTGAGTGGTTTAAATTTAGAGTTCATTACGGGCTGGTTACCGCAGGTTATGCCACCTTAAAGGTAGAGCAAAAAACCTATAAACAGAAAGAAGTGTATCACGTCAAAGGCTTTGGAGAAACGACAGGGATTTCACGCTTTTTCTTCAAAGTAGAAGATTATTACGAAAGTTATATCGACAAGTATACCGATTTGCCTTACAAATTTGTTAGGAAAATCAATGAAGGGGGGCATACCAAAGACAAGATAATAGACTTTGATCAAAAAAATCAAAAGGCGCATATTTTTAATCGTAAACACAACAAACGCAAAACGGTTGCCACCGCTCAAGGTGTTCAGGATATGGTTTCTGCCTTTTATTATCTGAGAAATAATCTGGATACCAGTAATTTGTCTCCCGGAGATGAGACGGGGCTTACCATGTTTTTTGATTCAGAAAATTATCCTTTTAAATTGCGATATTTGGGCAAAGAGGTCATAAAAACCAAATTCGGAAAGATAAGGTGTTTAAAGTTTCGGCCTATGGTCGAGTCGGGAAGGGTGTTTAAAGAACAGGAAAGCCTTACCGTATGGATTAGTGATGATGCCAACAAGGCACCTATACGTATAAAGGCAAGTCTTGCTGTAGGCTCATTAAAAGTAGATCTAGATGCCTTTAAAGGATTAAAACATTCGTTTAAAATTCTCGTTGATAAGTGAGGATGATATATAGAATCGCTACAGCCAAGGCGCTAAAGAACAACCAAACATGAGAAAAATAGAACCAGATATTCAAAAAATCATCGCAGCACTTGATGATAAATATGAAAAGATAGATCAGGACCTGGACGATCATCTCGAAGGGCTTTTACAAAGTAAACCCATTACTTATTGGGACTATGTACACACCGATACCTTACTCAGTCTTCAAAATCCAAGAACGAGTTTTCCAGATGAGAATGTATTTATTATGTATCATCAAATCACCGAACTCTATTTTAAACTCGTCTTATGGGAGATAGAACAAGTGTGTCACCACCCTCAATTAACCGCTAGCTTCTTTAGCAGTAGATTGGGTCGTATTAGTAGGTATTTTGATATGCTTACGAGTTCGTTTTCAATTATGAAGGACGGGATGGATCTCGATCAATACATGAAATTCAGAAAAACCCTAACTCCGGCAAGTGGGTTCCAAAGTGCACAATATCGCAAGATTGAGTTTGCCAGTACCGATTTGATCAATTTGATCGATGCGCGCTTTCGCGAAAGCATAGACAGAAACACTCCCTATGAACACGCCCTTGAGCATTTGTATTGGCAAGCCGCGGGCAAAGATTACAACACGGGCAAAAAGTCGTATTTGTTAAAAGCGTTTGAAGAAAAGTATAAAAACGAATTTATCGCCTTTACAAAAGAATATAATACCATAAATTTGTACGCCAAATTCAAGAGCCTGCCTCAATCGGTTCAAAAAGATGCTGATTTGCGTGCTGCTATGAGACATTATGACTACACCGTCAATGTTACATGGGTGATGGCGCACTATTACACCGCTAATCATTATCTGAATAACGGACAAGAAGTAGTTGAGGCGACCGGCGGCAGCGAGTGGACAAAATACATGCACCCCAAATATCAGCGCAGGATATTCTTCCCTGATGTTTGGACCGCAGAAGAATTGGCAAATTGGGGACAGAACGTTTAATGGAAATAGCATTTTTGTGAAATTAAGACACTTTTTATCAGTAATACCAACAAGCATCCTACTGCTCACCTCTTGTGGTGACAAATCCGAAGAGGGTGTTGCATCTGATGTCATTTATGAAGCACCTGCTGAAATTGTTAAAGAATATGGATATGTCCTTGATGATTATGAGGTAGAGCGGGACACCGTACAACCCGGCGACAGCTTTGGAAAAATATTATTTGATGCCAAGG